>PKEA01000020.1 GCA_002862805.1 Flavobacteriaceae bacterium
CTGCTTAATCAGCGTTCAAAAAAACGATGTGCCTATGTGTTTGAAAAATTAAGTTCAAGAATATTCTCAAGAACAAAAAAACAAGTAAAGATTCTTCCTTAAGTATGGACTCGAGGCAAAGCCGAACAGAGTGAAACTAATGAAAAAAATGTAGGTTGATTATAAATAAAAAACCGCAGATAACTGAAACAGTTTTGCGGTTTTTAGTAGTTAAGGTTGGTTATAATTGTATGAGAATAAGTGTTACCTTAAGTCTCTATATTTTCTAGCTATTTAACATAACAGGCATTACAAGCATTGTAACAGTTTCTCCATCATCTAATCCATCAACAGGAGTTAATATTCCGGCTCTGTTTGGCATAGACATTTCCAATTGAATTTCATCGCTCGTTAAGTTGTTTAACATTTCAATTAAAAAACGAGAGTTAAAACCAATTTGCATATCATCACCTTGATAATCACAAGTTAAGCGCTCATCAGCTTTGTTAGAGTAATCAATATCTTCAGCAGAAATATTCAATTCTGTACCAGCAATTTTTAAACGAATTTGGTGCGTTGTTTTGTTAGCAAAAATAGCCACACGACGTACCGAACTTAAAAATTGTGTTCTATTGATTAATAATTTATTTGGATTTTCTTTAGGAATAACCGCTTCATAATTTGGATATTTTCCATCAATTAAACGACAAGTTAATACATAGTTCTCAAAAGAGAAAGTAGCATTAGCATCGTTATAATCAATTTTTACTTCAGCATCAGAAGCACCTAAGATTCCTTTTAAAATATTCAAAGGTTTTTTAGGCATAATAAAATCAGCCACTTGAGATGCTTTCACATCTGTACGTGCGTATTTTACTAATTTGTGAGCATCAGTAGCAACAAATATTAAACCTTCTGGAGAAAACTGAAAGAATACTCCACTCATTACAGGTCTTAAATCGTCATTACCAGCAGCAAATATTGTTTTTCCTACAGCAGTTGCTAAAACTTCAGCAGGTACTAGAGTAGTAGAAGGTTCTTCTAAACTTACTGCTTTTGGAAATTCATCACCTGGAGCGTACGCAATTGCATATTTACCAGAGTTTGAACTAATTTCAACTGTACTATTTTCTTCAACGGTAAAAGTTAAAGGTTGTTCAGGAAATGTTTTTAAAATATCTAATAGTAGTTTTGCAGGAATTGCAACACTACCTTGACTTGTAGAATCTATTTCTAATGTAGCAGACATGGTAGTCTCTAAATCAGATGCAGATACTGTAAGGGCGTTATTATCTAATTCAAATAGAAAATTATCTAAGATAGGTAACGTATTACTACTATTAATAACGCTTCCTAATACTTGTAGCTGTTTTAATAAATACGAACTTGATACTATAAACTTCATCATCTTTATATTAAAAATCTTTTTATGATTTTATTTTCACAAATATATTCTAAATCTCTTCAAATAGCAAAAACTATTTATCAACATCTATTTAGTGTACATTCTTTTTCTTAAATAAGTAAAAAGGAATCCAAAAACTATTAAAATAAGCATTGGAAGCCCGATAGTTAGCACTTGTGCCATGGTATAATTTTGGTAAACTCTTTCTTTATTTAAAAGAGGTAAATTTACATCTTTACTTCTAATGTTAATAAGTCCGGTATCGTCTAATAAGTAGTTTACACAGTTCATCAAGAACTCTTTATTGCCATATAGGTTATTAGTCCATTTGTCAAAACCAAGTTCTAAAGGGCCGTTTTGATCCAATTGATTTTTAATAATATCACCATCACTTACCACAATCATTTTTGAAGCATTACCTTCTGCTACATAACTATTGTCTTTAAAAGGTAAAATCCTATTAGTATACATTGAACTGAACTTTCCTTCAAATAAAACGGCAACTGGAAGCAATCCTTTACCTTGGTATTCTTCTGGTGTTGTTTCTTCAGTAACTGATGCTAAACTAACTTCGGTGGGAGTTCCTATTGGTCTAGAATATTCAGAACTAGTCAATAAAACGGTTTTCTTTACTTTATTGTTCAATAATTCTATTGGAGAAGTAAATTCGAATTTAATTCCTTCCAAATTTTTAACTATTGGATTTTGAGTTTCAGGATATATAAAAGGAGCAAACTTCCAAAAATATTGTTGGAATTCAGTATCGCTTCCTTGTTCGCCAGTAGCAAGTTTTATAGGTGTTGCTCGTTCATCTTTAATCAATAACGAATGAATTCTAAACCCGTATTTAAAAAACATATCGTTTAAACCTAAATCTCTTTGATATGCTAAAATTGTTCCAGTTTCATTAAACATCTCTTCCATATCAGCCTTTACAGCATCGACCAACCAAAGTGTTTTTCCTCCAGAAATAATATATTGATCTAAAACTTGTTTTTCTTCTTCAGTAAAAACTTCAGTAGGTTTAGCAATAACCACCAAATCATATTTTTTTAAAGCTTCTAAAGATTGTGTTGGTTGTTTTGCAACAGAATCTAGTGTAAACGGACCTATATAATAGCTTTCTTTAACTGTTTTTAAGAAATCGGCAATGTATTTATCTTCTAATTCACCATTTCCTTTTAAAACGGCAATTTTCTTTTGTTTGTCTTTTGAAATTTTATTAATAGCTTCCGCGAAAGCGAATTCTAAATGCTGTACTGAGCTAATTACTTTTTGTTCAGTGGAAGCGCCCATTAAGTTTTTTAACAAACTAACTTTTGTACTTTTATCGCCATAAGAAGCAATTGCCCAAGGAAAAACTACTTCTTGAGATTGTTTTCCTTTATTTTCTACAGTTATATTAAGCGGTTGCAATCCTCTTTCATAAAATTGTTTCATTACAGCAACGCGTTCTTCTTCATTTTCAATAGGATTAGCAAATTCAAAAATAATGTTTGAATTATAAGCACTAAATTCTTCTAATAACTGTTTAGTTTCGTCTTGTAAACGTTTAAATTCTGGCGGAAAGTTTCCTTCCAAAAAAACATCAATTATTAACGGACTATCAACACTTTTAATAATGTCTAATGAAGTTTGCGATAAAGTATAACGCTTGTCTTCAGTTAAATCAAATCGTTTAAAAAAATAATTCCCAATAATATTAATAGCAATTAATGCAAATGCTATAAGAACAAGTTGTTTGATGTTTTGTTTTTTAGCTACTTTCATTATGCTTTTAAAGATTTTAGTTTATAAACCGTTGCCGATAAAAATAAAAGGGTAACACTTAAAAAATAAGTAACATCTCTAGTATCAATTACACCACGACTCATACTTTTAAAATGATAATCCATACCAAATGAAGCAATTAATTTACTGTTGTTTTCAAATAAAGAAGCAATTCCGTCAAAGCCAAAATAAAATACAAAGCATAAAAATACAGCTAAAATAAATGCAACAATTTGATTTTCAGATAGTGTTGAAGTAAAAATTCCTATTGAAGTATATGCAGCAATTAAAAATAAAAGTCCGAAATAAGAACCAAGCGTACTTCCCATATCAATATTTCCTTGTGGCGAACCAAAGTAAGAAATTACAAAAACATAAACGATTGAGGGAACAATAGCTAAAACAATTAAAATAAAAGCTCCTAAGAATTTTCCATTTACAATTTCCCAAATCGACAAGGGTTTTGTAAAAAGTAATTCTAAAGTCCCTTGTTTCTTTTCATCTGAGAAAGAACGCATGGTTACCGCAGGAATTAAAAAGGTAAAAATCCATGGAGAAAGTTTAAAAAACGGACTCATATCGGCAAAACCAGAGTTTAATATGTTAAAATCTCCTTCAAAAACCCATAGAAATAATCCATTAAGTAATAAGAATATAGCAATTACGAGATAACCAATTGGCGAACCAAAAAAGGATTTTATTTCTCTTAATAATAATGCTTTCATTTATGTTTAACTGTTTATATGTTCAATTGTTTGCTTAAATTGAATTGCGAATTTATAAAAAATATAGTAATCATTTTTTTTAAACAAATGTTTAATGTAAAGTTGCTAATTTATCTACGCTCCAAGCTTCAGGTTTATCGCTAAATAAAGCTTTGGTAAAACTCCAAACACCTTTAAATAATTCAGAATTTCTGTAGTTTTCCAAATGGTCTTCAGTTTCCCAATAACTGTAGGTAAAAAAAGTTCTTTTATCGTTTTTGTCTTGATATAATTCTAAAAATAAATTTCCATCAAAACCTCTAATCTTATCTTTAACTTCTTCAAAATTCTCTAAAAAAGCAGCAATGTTTTCTTCGTGAAAACGCAATTTAACAATTCGTACAAACATTTTATTTAAATTCTATTGTTACTACATCTCTGAAATTAAGACCTAAAAGAGTAGAAGCACAACCAACAGTTTTTGGGTTACTTTTATAAACAGCGATTTCTAATAAATTATTTTCATTAAATAAGGCAAGTTTTTCTCCTTCAAAATCTTTTAGTGTGTATTTATCAGTAGTATTAAAATCAGAAAAATTATTTTTAATAGTACTTATTTTTTTGTTGTTGAATTTTATTTCAAAAGGTCTATTTCTATTCACTTCTTGAAACATTTTTTTAGAAATATTGGTAACACAATTACCAAAATGATCAATATAAACGATATTTCCTTTAATGACTCTTAAGTCATCAGACACAATCGCAACCAAATCATTTACTTTTTTGAGTTCGTTAATTTCTTTACCAATAACGTTTAACAATCCACCACGCGCTATATGACAAGCAACTGCAACAAAAACATCTATATCGGTAGCATCTTTATTCAATCGGTCGTGAATATTAATGGCAACTATTTTTTGGGCTACTTTTTTTTGTGTAAGAGTACTTAAAATTCCATTATCTGCACAAATAAAATAATGATCATCCCATTGGAGAGCAATATGTTGGGTTTCATTTGTGCGTTCGCTATCAACACCAATAATGTGAATTGTTCCTTTTGGAAAACTATCATAAGCAGCTGCAATACAATATCCTGCTTCTAATGTATTGAATAAATCTATGTTATGAGAAATATCAATAATTCTAGCTTCATTATAACCAGAAATCAATTTTCCTTTTAAAGCACCTACAAAGTGGTCTTTTAATCCAAAATCAGTAGTTAAAGTAATTATTGACATTCTTTTGTTTATAACTTATTCTAAAATCAAAAATAGTTTTGCTTAAATTTGAATAGCATCATTTATAGTTTTTTATAAGATAAATAATATTTCAAATTATAGATACAAAGCTAATGTATTTTCAGCACAAGAAAAATAATTAAAATAAAAAGCCTTTGAACGAAAGAATTATTGAATTAACAGACATTACTCCAAAAGAATTTTGGGGTGCTCAAGATGTTAATCTTGAGGCGATTAAAAAATATTATCCAAAATTAAAAATTGTTGCAAGAGGAACAATTTTAAAAGCTTATGGAGAAGCAGAAATTCTAGATGAATTTGAAACTCGTTTTAGAAGATTAATGCAGCATTTCTCTCGTTATAATCGAATTGATGATAATGTTATTTTAAGAGTTTTGGAAAGTAATGCTCAAGAAACTCAACACATGAACAATAGCGATAAAATTCTTGTTCATGGTATTGGTGGAAAACTCATTAAAGCGATGACTCCTAATCAGCAAAAATTAGTTGATTTAGTAATGAAAAACGATATGGTTTTTGCTATTGGTCCAGCGGGAACAGGAAAAACCTATACTGGAGTTGCTATGGCGGTTAAAGCTTTAAAAGAAAAGCAAGTTAAACGTATTATTTTAACTCGTCCTGCTGTTGAAGCGGGTGAAAATTTAGGTTTTCTTCCTGGAGATATGAAAGAAAAACTTGATCCGTATATGCAACCTTTATATGATGCTTTGCGCGACATGTTACCTCCAAATACCTTAGATGATTATATTATGAAAGGTATTATTCAAATTGCTCCTTTAGCTTTTATGCGTGGAAGAACTTTAGATAATGCATTTGTAATTTTAGATGAAGCTCAAAACACTACGCATAATCAAATGAAGATGTTTTTGACTCGAATGGGGAAAAACGCAAAGTTTATGGTTACTGGAGATCCTGGTCAGGTTGATTTACCTCGTAGAACAATTTCGGGTTTAAAAGAAGCTATTTTAGTTTTAAAAGATATTGAAGGAATTGGAATTATATTTTTAGATGATAAAGATATTGTACGTCATAAATTAGTCAAGAAAGTTATTGATGCTTATAAAAGTATTGAAAACCATGACTAAAAATAAATAAGGAGCCTATTAAAGCTCCTTATTTATTTTATAATATTTTGTTATTTAATGATTATTAAACTTTATTTGTAAACTAAAATAAACACAATTGAAAAACGTACTTATTACTGGAGCTTCTGGCGGACTTGGGAAATTAACTACAAAGCATTTTGCTGATAACGGCTGGAATGTTATTGCAACTATGATAAGCTTAGACTTAGCGGAAGATTTACAAGGATATCCTAACGTTAAATGCTATAAACTTGATGTTACTTCTACCGAAAATATTGAAGAAGCCAAAGCTCAAATTTTAAACGATTTCAAAACTATTGATGTTGTGATAAATAACGCAGGTTTAGGTTATAGAAGTTTTGTAGAACTTTCTGAAGATTCTAAAATCAATACAATTGTTAATGTTAATTGGCTAGGCGTTGTAAAAGTTTGCAGGGCTTTTATTCCAGTTTTTAGAGAGCAAAATTACGGTCAGTTTATAAATATTACATCAATAGCTGGTTTAGTAAATTTACCATTGGGTAATTTTTACCATTCTACAAAACAAGCGGTTGAAAGTTTTTCAGAATGCATGTCTTATGAATTATTAGATTTTAATGTAAGTGTAAGTACGGTTCAATTTGGAAATGCTCCAACAGATTTTCAAAATAATGTTACCAAATGTGAAGATTCAGCAATTCCATCTTATAATAAAATGATGAATTCTATCAATAATATTCTGAACAAGAAAACGAGTAAAAATAAAAATCTAACAACAACAATTGTAAATAAGTTATTTTCTATTGCCAATAACCCATCTAAAAATTTTAAAAAATATACAATTGGTTTTGATGCAAATTTCATGAAATATTTTAGAGGAATTGCAGGTTACCGTTTGTTTAACTTTATAATTAGAAAGAAAGTTCTTTAAAAAAAGAAATATTTATTTTTAAAAAAGACGTTTAATTTACTAAACGTCTTTTTTTTGTTTATAATTCAATTAAAATATTTATTTAGTAAGAATAATAGTGTTATATATATTGTTATGTAAATAAATAATTAAAAATTTAACAAATAATTTATAAAAAATATAATTTTATTATTGTTTACTAAAATGTTTTTATATCTTTAACTTATAATAATTCAAAACTTAACTATGAACTCAAAAATCTACCATTATGAAAAAAATTTACTTATCACTAACTGTGGCATTATGCTTCTGTACGACTAACGCTCAAGTGGGTATTGGAACAACAAACCCACAAGCTTTTTTAGATTTAAACTCAAACACACAAGGTGTTTTAATTTCTAAAGTAGCATTAACTTCAAGAAATATAGAATTACCAGTTGTAAATCCTCAAGGAGGTGGAGTGGTAGAAGGAACTTTAGTTTACAATACATCCACAGGTGGAGTAGCTCCGTTAAATGTTTCCCCAGGATTTTATTTTTGGGATGGAACATTTTGGGTTGCAATGGATGGTTTAGGAGGGAGAGATTGGTCTCTTCTTGGAAATTCAGGCACCAACCCTGTAATAAATTTCTTAGGTACAACCGATAATACAAACTTAATCTTTAGAACAAATAATTTGCAAAGAGCAGTAGTACGTTCTGATGGGAATGTTGCTATAAATTCGCCAGGTGATGCTTGGACAAAATTATATGTTAATACAACTGGAGCTTTTAATGATGCTTTAAGAGGGAGAAATGATGACACTGTAGGAAATGCACTTTGGGCAACAAATATTAATGATGGCGGAACATCTGTTTTAGGAGGTTCTGGTGCAGGAGGTAGTATTTACCCTAGTACTGGTGCAGGAGTTGCGGGTTCTGGTCCTTATGTAGGAGTTTATGGAACAAATGGTTACGGTTCTCCTTCTAATACGAGCCATTATTCTAATTCAGGAGGCGGATTTTCATTAGATTCAGATAATAATACTGCTACACTTAATAATAGTGCTTTTGCAAAAATTGCAGGAATTGATAATATTTCACCAGACGGTTCTTTAGCTTCAAGAAGAAGTCTATATGGTGGGTATTTTAATGCTGGAGTTGGAGCAGGTCAGGCTTATGCCTATGTGGGAATAAAATACAATGCAAATGCTGCCGGAGGAGGAGGAACTAATTATAAAATTATTGGTAACGGTACAAATTCAACCATGATTATAGATGAAGATAATAAACCAAGAGTTTTATTTTCTCCTGAAGCACCAGAAATTTTATTTGAAGATTACGGAACTTCTCAATTAGTAAATGGAGAAGTTTATGTAACAATCGATCCAGTTCTTAAAAAAGCTTTGTATGTTGATGAAAAACATCCACTTAAAGTGTTTATTCAGCTAGAAGGAGATTGTGCTGGAGTATTTGTAACAGACAAATCTGTAGACGGATTTAAAGTTAAAGAATTAGCAAGAGGGACTTCTAATGTTAAATTTTCATGGCATATAGTTGCTAATAGAGCTGATGATAAAGACAGTTTAGGGAATGTTACTTCTGAGCATGTTGGTTTACGTTTACCTTATGGGCCAATACCAATTAAAGAGACACAAATGTCAAATAAAAAATTCAAAACAAATGAAAGTATATCAATGAATTAAAAATGAAAAAATATATTACTTAAAGTCCGTTTATTCTATAAAAATAAACGGATTTTTTATTTATAAATATTTTTGAAGATAGGAAGAAAGAATCTACATTTGCAATACACAACAACACAAATACTTAATGAATACAATTACTACTACCAATTTCAATTTTCCTGGGCAAAAATCAGTTTATCACGGAAAAGTAAGAGAAGTTTACAACATCAATGATGATTTATTGGTTATGGTTGCTACAGATAGGCTTTCTGCTTTTGACGTAGTGATGCCAAAAGGAATTCCTTACAAAGGTCAAATTCTAAATCAAATTGCAACAAAATTTATGGAATTAACCCAAGATATTGTTCCGAATTGGTTAATAGCAACTCCAGATCCAAGTGTTGCTGTTGGACATTTATGTGAACCATTTAAAGTTGAAATGGTAATTCGAGGATATTTAGCAGGTCACGCTGCAAGAGAATATACATTAGGTAAAAGATTACTTTGTGGAGTTAATTTACCTGAAGGTTTAAAAGAAAATGATAAATTTCCAACTCCAATAATTACTCCTTCAACAAAAGCAGATAATGGCGAACATGATGAAGATATTTCTCGAGATGATATTTTAACTAAAGGAATTGTAAGTGAAGAAGACTATTTAGTTTTAGAAAAATACACAAGAGCATTGTACCAAAGAGGAACTGAAATTGCTGCATCAAGAGGATTAATTTTGGTTGATACCAAATATGAATTTGGAAAAACAAAAGACGGTAAGATTGTTTTAATAGATGAAATTCATACACCTGACTCTTCTCGTTACTTTTATGCAGATGGTTATCAAGAACGACAAGATAGAGGTGAAGCTCAAAAACAATTGTCTAAAGAATTTGTCCGTCAATGGTTAATTTCTAATGGTTTTCAAGGAAAAGAAGGACAACAAATTCCAGATATGACAGAAGAATATATTGCTTCTGTTTCTGACCGATATATTGAACTTTATGAAAACATCCTAGGAGAAAAATTCATAAAAGCTGATATCTCAAACATTAATGAACGAATTGAAAAAAACGTTTTAGCATATTTAAATAAATAAAAAAAAGGCTCAATTTAAATTGAGCCTTTTTTAATCAAACAAACTAAACCAATATTTGCTGTTTTTTTTAAAAAGCGTATTTATTCTCGCTTATTAATTTTGCAGCAATTTTTTCACGTAAGCCAATTACATTTGGCATATTCGTATATTTTGTAAAACGTTTAAGTCCCATTAACATCATACGTTGTTCATCACCTTCTGCAAAAGATACGATTCCTTCTTTTCCTTTTTGGTTAACAATATCAACTGCATGATATAAGTATAATTGTGCCATTGCAATTTGCTCTTGTACTTTATCAGCACCTTCTTTTTTAGCTAATTTTTCAGTTCTAAGTATAGTACTTTCTGCCATGTATATTTCAATTAAAATGTCTGAAGCTGCCATTAATAATTGTTGATGTGCTTCTAATTCAGCACCATATTTTTGAACAGCTGCACCAGCAACCATTAAAAATACTTTTTTCAATTTAGCAATCATTTCTTTTTCTTCAGCAAATAGTTCAGAATAATCAGGAACATCAAACGATGGTATTCCCATTAATTCTTCACCCACAGCCATAGCTGGCCCTAATAAATCTACATGACCTTTCATCGCTTTTTTAACTAACATTCCCACAGATAACATTCTGTTGATTTCGTTAGTACCTTCATAAATTCTTGCAATACGAGCATCTCTCCAAGCACTTTCCATTGGTGCATCTTCAGAGAATCCCATTCCACCAAAAATTTGAATTCCTTCATCTGTACATGATTGTACATCCTCAGAAACTGCAACTTTTAAGATAGAACATTCAATTGCAAACTCTTCAACACCTTTTAGTTCAGCTTCTTGATGTGTATTTCCTTCTTGAATTCTTAAATTAATTCTTGTTTCAATATCATGAGCAGCTCTGTAAGTTGCACTTTCTCCAGCATAAGAATTGGTAGCCATTTCTGCTAATTTTGCTTGGATTGCCCCAAAGCTTGAAATAGGTGTTTTAAATTGAATTCTTTCGTTAGAGTAATTTACAGCTGTAGAAATAGTTCTACGTTGTGCTTCTAAACAAGCAGCAGCTAATTTAATACGTCCTACATTTAAAGCATTCATTGCAATTTTAAATCCTTCACCACGACCAGCTAGCATATTTTCTACAGGAACTTTTGTTTCGTTGAAGAAAACCTGACGAGTTGAAGAAGAACGAATACCTAATTTGTGTTCTTCGTCTCCTAATGAAATTCCGTTTGAAGGATCATTTTCTACGATGAAACCTGTAATGTTTTTATCATCACCAATTCTAGCAAAAACGATAAATACTTGACAGAAACCTGCGTTTGAAATCCACATTTTTCCACCTGTAATACTGTAATATTTTCCATCTTCAGATAAAACAGCTTTTGTTTTTCCAGAATTTGCATCTGAACCTGCACCTGGCTCTGTTAAACAGTAAGCACCAAACCATTCACCTGAAGCTAATTTTGGTACATATTTTTGTTTTTGTTCTTCTGTTCCATATAAAGTAATTGGCATAGTTCCAATTCCAGTATGAGCACCAAAAGCCGTTGAAAATGAACCAGTTGCTCCAGAAATATAATCACAAACTAAAACGGTGTTAGTAAATCCCATTCCCATTCCACCATAAGCTTCAGGAACCGCTATACTTAAGTAACCTAAGTCACCCGCTTTTTTCATTACTTCTTCTGTAAGTGCGTAATCTTTCTTTTCAAAACGCTCTTTGTTAGGCCAAAGTTCTTTGTCTACGAATTCGATAACCGAATCACGCATCATAATTTGCTCTTCTGAAAAATCTTCTGGTGTGAAAATATCTTCACATTTTGTTTCTTTTACTAGGAATTGACCTCCTCTTATGATATCTGCCATGACTTATATTTTATAATGTTATTTTAAAAATTCGTATATACCTGCTGTACCTTGTCCGGTTCCAACACACATTGTTACCATTCCGTATTTTGCATTTCCACGCTTACGCATTTCATCAAATAATTGAACTGATAATTTTGCACCTGTACAACCAAGAGGGTGACCTAACGCAATTGCCCCACCATTTACGTTTACGATATCAGGATTTAAACCTAATTCACGAATAACGGCTAATGATTGAGAAGCGAAAGCTTCGTTTAATTCAAATAAATCAATATCTGATTGTTTTAAACCTGCTTGTTTTAGGGCTTTTGGAATCGCTTTTACGGGTCCAATACCCATTATTCTTGGCTCAACACCTGCAGATGCAAAGTTTACTAAACGTGCAATTGGTTCAAGATTTAATTCTTTTACCATTTCTTCACTCATTACCAATACAAATGCTGCTCCATCACTCATTTGAGATGAGTTTCCAGCAGTTACACTTCCATCAGCAGCAAATACTGGACGTAATTTTGCTAAAGCTTCAACTGAAGTACCTGCTCTTGGACCTTCATCTTTATTTACTACGTATGAACGCGTTTCTTTTTTACCGTTTTCATTCACGAAAGTTTCGTTTACAGTAATAGGAACAATTTGATCATCAAATCTACCTTCAGCTTGAGCTTTTAAAGCTTTCATATGCGATTTAAAGGCAAATTCATCCTGATCTTCACGAGAAACTTTGAACTGATTTGCAACTGCTTCAGCTGTCAATCCCATTCCCCAATAATAATCTTCATGACCTGCATTAGCCACTTTATAATCAGGAGTTGGTTTGTAACCTCCCATTGGAATATAACTCATGCTTTCTGCACCACCAGCGATGATACAATCTGCCATTCCTGATTGAATTTTAGCTGTTGCCATTCCAATAGTTTCAATTCCTGATGCGCAATATCTATTTACTGTAACACCTGGTACATCTTCGACTTTTAATCCCATTAATGAAATTAAACGACCAACGTTTAAACCTTGTTCTGCTTCTGGCATTGCATTACCAACCATAACATCATCAATACGAGTTTTGTCGAAGTTTGGTAATTCTGCCATCATGTATTCAATTGTTTCAGCAGCCAATTCATCAGGTCTTTTGAAACGAAAAACTCCTTTTGGTGCTTTACCAACTGCAGTTCTATATGCTTTTACTATATATGCTGTTTTCATAATTTTTTATTTAGGATGATAGACAGAGAGATAATAGATGATAGACATTTTAAAAGTCTTTTATCTATCCGTCTTTTATCTATTATCTAATTTCTCAACGGTTTCCCTTTAGTTAACATGTGTTGGATTCTTTCCAAAGATTTTCTTTCACCTGTAAGTGATAAAAATGCTTCTCTTTCTAAATCTAATAAATACTGTTCTGTTACTAGAGTAGGTTCTGATAAATCCCCACCAGCCATTACATACGCTAATTTGTTTGCAATTTTCTTATCGTGCTCCGAAATATACTTTCCTGCTTCCATACTATCAGTTCCAACCAAGAACATACCTAAAGCTTGTTTTCCAAGTACTTTAATATCTTTTCTACGTGGAGCTTGCGTATAACCTTGTTCTGCCATTTGTAACGCTACTTGTTTAGCAGTTGCAATTTGACGGTCTTTGTTAACAACAACGATATCTCTACCTTTTTGTAAAACGCCAGTATCAAAACCTTCGTAAGCAGATGTTGCCACTTTCGCCATACCAACAGTTAAGAAATATTCTTGTAAAACATTTAATTCAACATCGTTTTTACGGAAAAGGTCAGAAGCTCTTAATGCCATTTCTTTAGAACCACCACCACCAGGAATTACACCAACTCCAAATTCTACTAAACCAATATAGGTTTCAGCAGCAGCAACAGCTCTATCAGCGTGCATTGTAAGTTCACAACCACCACCAAGAGTCATTCCATGAGGAGCAGCAATAACAGGAATTGCAGAATAACGACAACGCATCATCGTATCTTGAAACATTTTGATAGCCATGTTTAATTCGTCATATTCTTGCTCAACAGCCATCATAAAAATCATTCCTAAATTAGCTCCAACAGAGAAATTTGTTCCTTGATTTCCAATAACTAATCCATTATATTCTTTCTCAGCGATGTCAATTGCTTTGTTGATTCCTTGTAAAACACCAGCACCAATAGAATTCATTTTTGAAGTAAATTCTAAATTGATAATTCCATCCCCTAAATCGGTAATGATTGAATCGCTGTTGTTCCATACTTTTTTATTGTCGCGAATGTTATTCAAAATAATGAATGCATCTTGACCAGGAATTTTTTCTACTTTTTTATTGGTAATAGAGTAGAAGTGAGTAGCACCATCTTTTACAGAGTAAAAAGAAGTAGTTCCAGAGGCAACCATATCATTAACCCAAGCAGCTGGGGTATAACCTTCCGCCTTCATTAATTCAATTCCTTTTTCAACACCAATGGCATCCCAAATTTCGAAAGGACCATTTTCCCAACCGAAACCGGCTTTCATAGCATCGTCAATTTTGTAAAAATCTTCTGTAATTTCAGGAATACGGTTTGAACAATATTGGAACATTGAAGCAAAGTTTTTTCGGTAGAAATCACCTGCTTTGTCTTTTCCTTTGACTAAAACTTTGAATCTGTCAATTGGTTTGTCAATTGTTTTAGTTAATTCTAAAGTAGCAAAAGATGCTTTTTTACTGGCTCTATATTCTAAAGTATCTAAATCTAAAGCTAATATTTCTTTACCTTCCTTTTTATAGAAACCTTGACCTGATTTACTTCCTAGCCATTGGTTTTCCATCATTGTGTTAACAAAAGCAGGTAATTTGAATAATTCATGAGATTCGTCGTTTGGACAATTTTCATAAATTCCGTTTGCAACGTGAACTAAAGTATCTAAACCAACAACATCAACTGTTCTGAAAGTCGCTGATTTTGGGCGACCAATAACTGGACCTGTTAATTTATCTACTTCTTCAACCGTTAATCCCATTTCTTTTACTTGGTGGAATAAACTTTGGATTCCGAAGATTCCGATTCTATTTCCAATAAAAGCTGGAGTATCTTTTGCTACAACAGAAGTTTTTCCTAAGAATTTTTCACCATAACTATTTAAGAAATCCAATACTTCTGTTGAAGTTTGTGGACCAGGAATAATTTCGAATAATTTTAAGTAACGAGCAGGATTGAAGAAATGCGTTCCACAAAAGTGTTTTTGGAAATCTTCGCTTCTTCCTTCACTCATAAACTGAATAGGAATTCCAGAAGTGTTTGAAGTGATTAATGTACCAGGCTTTCTGTATTTTTCAACTTGTTCGAAAACTAGTTTTTTGATATCAAGTCTTTCTACAACTACTTCAATAATCCAATCTACACCGGCAATTTTTGCCATATCATCTGTTGTGTTACCTGTAGTAATTCTATTGGCAAAACTTGGATGATAAATTGGAGATGGTTTAGATTTTAACGCGTTAGTCAAATGATCGTTTACTAAACGATTCCTAACTGCTTTACTTTCTAAAGTTAACCTTTTCTTTTCTTCTACAGCTGTTAATTCTCTAGGAACAATATCTAGTAAAAGTACTTCTACACCAATATTTGCGAAATGACAAGCAATTCCACTTCCCATAATTCCTGAACCAATAACAGCAACTTTTTTAATATTACGTTTCATCTGTTAATTTAATTTTGATTAACTCGATTATATCGAGGCTATTTTGTTTTGTTTTTTTAAATTATCTGGGTCTATATAAATTTTCTTATCAGCAATTAATTCATTAATTATATCCGAAACTTCTAGGAAGTTCTGAAGTTGTTCTTCGGTTACATGCTGTTTTATTGTTTCATTAAATTTTAAAACTGTTGTCTTAGAAAGTTCCCTTTTATCTAGACCTTCTTCAGTTAAGTGGATTAAAACACCACGACCATCATTAGGATTTTTCTTTCTTGTAATTAAACCTCTTTCCTCCATAGATTTTAGAGTCCTAGTAAGACTAGTAGCTTCCATCCCCATTTTTGGACCTAATGAAGTTGAAGGAGTTCCTTTTTCTCTATCTATACTTAATAATGCAAAACCTGTTGCCATTGTAGCTCCATACTTTGAAGCTTCTTCATTGTACATTCTTGCTACTGCCTGCCAAGTTGCTCTTAATATATAATCTATTGTTTTGTCTTTCATAAATTGTAACTTAAAATCAAAGATAAAAAAAAATACTATGCGCGCATAGTATTTTTGAAAATTTTTTATAAAAAATTTAAATAAAATAAAAACACCTTATCTATATAATAGGTAAGGTGTTAAAAAATGATTAGCTATAAATTTTATTATATAAATCTTTATACATTTCTTTTATAATTTTTCTCTTTAATTTCATGGTTGGAGTAAGATGGCCAGCATCTATTGACCAGATATCTGGAGTAAGTTCGAAACGTTTAATTTTTTCCCAATTTCCAAATTTCTCATTCGCATCATTTATTTCTTCTTGAATACGATTAATTAATTCGGAGTTTTGAATTATTTCTTCATTAGTTGTTCCAATATTTATTTTTTTACGAGTTGCCCAATCTTTTATAAAATCGAAATTAGGTTGTATAAAAGCTGCAGGCATTTTTTCACCTTCACCAATTACCATAATTTGTTCAATAAATCTTGATTGTTTAAATGTGTTTTCTAAAATTTGAGGAGCAACATATTTACCACCAGAAGTTTTAAACATTTCTTTTTTACGGTCAGTAATTTTTAAGAATCCATCTGAATCTATTTCTCCTATATCTCCAGTATGGAAATAATTATTTTTTAAAACTTCATTTGTTTGTGTTTCATCTTTATAATAGCCTTTCATTACATTAGGTCCTTTACAAAGAATTTCACCATCTTCAGCAATTTTAACTTCCACTCCTTCAATTACTTTACCAACAGTTCCAACTCTAAATCCACCATTTCTCATGTCGTTAACAGAGATTACTGGTGAAGTTTCGGTTAAACCATAACCTTCCATTACAGGAATGTTTGCAGCACAAAATACTTTTGATAATCTTGTTTGTAAAGCAGCACTTCCACAAACTAGTAATTCTAATTCTCCTCCTAAACCTTCTTGCCACTTAGAGAAAATTAATTTACGAGCAATTTTAAGTTGGAATTCATACCATGCTCCGTTTTCACCATAGGGTTTATAATTCATTCCTAAATCTAATGCCCAGAAGAATAATCTTTTCTTAATACCTGTTAAATCTGCTCCTTTAGCATATATTTTGTCGTACACTTTTTCAAGTAATCTTGGTACAACAGACATTACATGCGGATGAACCTCTTTTAAATTGTCGCTAATTTTTTCAATACTTTCAGCAAAATATATTGAAATACCATAATATTGGTACAAATAAGTTAGCATTCTTTCAAAAATGTGACAAATAGGTAAGAAACTTAAGGCTCTAGTATCACCAGGTCTTAAAGGAACTCTTTTTGCACTCATTAAAACATCACTAACAATATTTTCATGAGATAACATAACACCTTTTGGCCTTCCTGTTGTTCCTGAGGTATAAATTATTGTTGCTAAATCTGTTGTTACAATTGCATCTTTTCTAGCTTCAACTTGGTCTTGATTATCCTTGTTTTTTCCTAGACTAAGAATTTCATTCCAGTTTTTACATCCTTCAATTTCATCAAAAGAATATATTTCTTTTAATTTAGGAACGTTTGCTTTAATTTCTTTAATTTTATTATAAACTTCAATATCAGAAATGAAACAGTAACTTGATTCAGAATGATTTAAAATATATTCATAATCTTCACTTGAAATTGTTGGATATATTGGAACATTTTGAGCACCAGTTTGTAAGATTCCTACATCACAAATATGCCATTCTGTTCTATTATTTGATGAAATAACAGCAATTTTATCGTTTTTATTAACTCCTAAATTTAGCAATCCTCTTGAAATTGTATTGGCTTTATCTAGATATTCTTTTGTTGATGTTTTTATCCAATCGTTACCGTATTTAGTAACTAAAGCATCAGATAAATTATATTTTTCCAATTGATGATATGGAAAATCAAATAAGCGAGTAATATTGTTCATAATTCACAATTTATTAGATATGCAAATTAGGAAATTTTAATTAATTAACCAATTTTTTAAAATATTGATAATTGATTTTTTTATCTTATTGAAATAAAGAATGTTATGCGTGCATATAAAAATAAAAAACCTTAATCTAAACTGTTTAAATTAAGGTTTTTGAATTATTTTTTATAAATTATTGCTTATCAATCCATTTTTTAGCATTAACAAACGCTTCATGCCATGGAGAAACTTCATCTTTTTGACCTCTATCTGGATAATGTGCCCAGTTCCAAGGGAAAGTAGAACGTTCAATGTGTGGCATCATAACCAAATGTCTTCCAGTTGTATCACACATCATTGCGGTGTTATAATCTGAACCATTAGGATTGGCAGGATAAGAATCGTAACCGTATTTACCTACAATGTTATACTTATCTTCACTGTAAGGTAAATTAAATTTTCCTTCACCATGAGAAACCCAAACACCTAATGTTGTTCCTTCTAAAGTAGAAAGCATCACTGAATTGTTCTTTTGAACCGTTACTGAAGTAAAAATACTTTCGTGTTTGTTTGAATTATTATGAAGCATTTTTCCATGTACTTCATGTTCTGGATTAATTAATTCTAATTCCATCCAAAGCTGACAACCGTTACAAATTCCAACAGAAAGAGTGTCTTCTCTTTTAAAGAAATTCTTTAAAGCCGTATTTGCTTTTTCGTTATATAAAAATGCTCCAGCCCAACCTTTAGCCGAACCTAATACATCTGAATTTGAAAATCCACCAACTGCTCCAATAAATTGAATGTCTTCTAATGTTTCACGACCCGAAATTAAATCGGTCATGTGAACATCTTTTACATCAAAACCTGCTAAATACATCGCATTTGCCATTTCACGTTCAGAATTACTTCCTTTTTCACGAATAATTGCCGCTTTTGGTCTTGGTTTTGAAGCATCAATAATAGGTGCTTTCCCTGTAAAATGTGTTGGGAAAGTATAACTTAAGGCTTGGTTTTTATAATTTTCAAAACGTTCTTTAGCTGTTCCGTTTTTAGATTGTTTAGAATCTAATAAGAATGATGTTTTAAACCAAATATCTCTGTATTTTGGAATATCTAATCCGCAAGGGCCAAAATCTAATCTTTCTTCCGTAGTTACAGTTCCTAATTTATAGAATGAAACATTATTTTCTTTTAATTTATTTTCTAAAACAGCATCTTCTTTAGCTTGGAAAACAATTCCAATATTTTCAGCAAATAAATATTTAATAATATCTTTTTCTTCAAATACAGAGAAATCAATTTTAGCACCTAAATTAACATCGGCAAAACACATTTCTAATAAAGTAGTAATTAATCCACCACTTCCTATATCATGTCCAGCTACAATTTGGCGGTCTTTTATTAATTCTTGAATCGTATTAAAAGCATTTTTAAAGAAAGCAGCATCTTTAATTGTTGGAACATCGTTACCAACTTTATTCAATGTTTGTGCAAATGACGAACCACCTAATTTAAACTCATCTTGCGATAAATTTATATAATAAATAGAACCAGCCTCTTTTTGTAGAACAGGTTCCACAACTTTAGTAATATTGGTACAATTTCCAGCAGCAGAGATGATAACCGTTCCTGGCGCAATTACTTCTTCATTTGGATATTTTTGCTTCATAGATAGCGAATCTTTTCCTGTTGGAATATTGATTCCTAATTCTAAAGCAAAATCAGAACACCCTTTAACAGCTTGGTATAAACGTGCATCTTCACCTTCATTTTTACAAGCCCACATCCAGTTCGCTGAAAGTGAAATACCTTTTAAATTATCTTTAATTGGTGCCCAAATAATATTAGATAAAGCTTCTGCTATTGCAGTTCTACTTCCTGCAACGGGATCAACTAAAGCTGCAATTGGCGAGTGGCCAATTGAAGTAGCAATTCCTTCTTTACCGTTGTAATCTAGTGCCATAACACCAACATTATTTAAAGGCAATTGTAATGGTCCTGCACATTGTTGTTTGGCAACTTTACCACCAACACATCTATCTACTTTATTTGTTAACCAGTCTTTACAAGCTACAGCTTCTAATTGTAATACTTGCTCTAGATAAGTTGAAATATTTTTTTTGTCGTATTCAAGGTCAGAATATTTCCTTTGAATAGATGAATCTGTCATTATTGTTTTTGGAGAACTTCCGAAGAAATCTTCTAAAGCATAATCCATTGGTTTTGCGCCTGTAGTTTTTGATTCAAAAGCAAAACGATGATCGTTAGTAACATCACCAACTTCATACATTGGAGAACGCTCTCTGTCTGCAATTCGTTGTAAAATGTCGATATCTTTTTTACCAATAACCAATCCCATTCTTTCTTGAGATTCGTTACCGATAATTTCTTTAGCGGAAAGAGTAGGGTCACCCACGGGTAATTTATCTAAATCGATTAAACCTCCAGTTTCTTCTACAAGTTCAGTCAAACAATTTAAATGTCCGCCAGCACCATGATCGTGAATAGAAACAATAGGATTATTATCGCTTTCTACTAAACCACGAATAGCATTAGCAGCACGTTTTTGCATTTCTGGATTAGAACGTTGAATGGCATTTAATTCAATTCCTGAACTAAATTCACCGGTATCAGCAGATGAAACTGCAGCGCCACCCATTCCAATTCTATAATTTTCTCCACCAAGAATTACAATTTTATCTCCTTCTTGTGGTTTTTTCTTAATTGCTTGGTCTAATTTTCCGTAACCAATTCCACCTGCTTGCATGATTACTTTATCGTAACCAAGTTTACGAGCATCTTCTTCGTGTTCGAAGGTAAGGATTGAACCTGTAATTAACGGTTGACCGAATTTGTTTCCAAAATCGGAAGCTCCGTTTGAGGCTTTGATTAAGATATCCATTGGAGTTTGGTACAACCATTTACGTTCCTCCATTGCGTTTTCCCATGGCTTGCCCTGAGCGTTGTCGAATGGGTCAGCTAAACGCGAATATGAAGTCATGTAAACTGCGGTTCCAGCTAAAGGTAAAGAACCTTGTCCACCTGCTAAACGATCGCGAATTTCTCCACCAGAACCCGTTGCGGCACCGTTAAAAGGCTCAACAGTTGTTGGGAAATTATGCGTTTCTGCTTTTAATGAAATTACCGAATCAAAGTCTTTCTTTTCGTAAAAATCAGGTTTGTCAGCGCTTTTAGGAGCAAATTGTTCTACTCTTGGTCCTTTTACAAAAGCTACATTATCTTTATAAGCAGAAACAATATCATTAGGATTGGTTTCTGATGTTTTTCTAATTAATTTAAATAAAGAAGTTGGCATTTCTTCTCCATCAATTATAAATGTTCCGTTGAAGATTTTATGACGACAATGTTCTGAATTGGCCTGTGAGAAAGCAAATATTTCAGAATCGGTTAATTTTCTACCTAATTTGGTAGCTAAATTATTTAAATATTCTACTTCTTCATCATTTAAAGCTAAACCTTCAGATGTGTTGTAAGCTGCAATATCATCTATATCAAGAATTGCTTCTGGTTGCACATTAATCGTGTAAATATCCTGATTTAATTCAGTATATTTTTGAGAAATCATTGGGTCAAAATCTTTAAAATCTGCATTGCAAGGTTCAAATTCTTCAATTCTAATAATTCCAGAAATACCCATATTTTGAGTAATTTCAACAGCATTTGTACTCCAAGGCGTAATCATTGCTGCACGTGGTCCAACAAAAAAATCCGTAAGTACGGATTTTTCTATTTTATGAGCGCTGCCAAAAAGCCAATTTAATTTGTTGATGTCTTCTGCTGTAAATTCGTTTTGCGACTGAACTGCAAAAACCTTGTTGGTTTTGTTCCCGAAGAAATGAATCATTGTATGTAGTTGTTTTGTGTTGTTGTTTATAAAGTGCAAATTTATTCTAAAAAAACTGAAGTTCAAAAAAAACTAACTAAACTTAATAACAAAAAAAACTGCCAATTGTTAATGACAGTTTTTACTTAACTATTTTCTTCTTTTCGAAAGAATTTCCATGGTTTTAAATTCTTTGCCATCTGCATTGATGTCGAACATTTCCATTTTTTGATTGTCAACATCAATATAAGTAATTATCTCTTTTATCTTTTTTTCTTTACCAGTTACAGGATCAACCATTGCTCCGCTAAAAGTAATTGTTTTAGTTGCTTCGTCATAATGACCACGAGAAACTAACAAACCTGTTCCCATATTATCAGCCCAAGTTGCAATATATTCTTTAGAAGCATTGTCATAAGCAGTCATACCACGGCCTTCGAAATCCATACCAAACATATTTCCTTTAAAAACACCTTCCTGATACTTACCATCTAAAATCATTTTGTAAGTTGCCACAGAAGTAGCTTTTTGAGGTTCAGGGTTATCTGGCATCCAAAAAGTCATATCTGCATCCCAAGTTCCTGTATCTTTTGCAAGCATTTCATGTGCTGCAGAAGGAGTTGCGTAATCTGCCCAAGCTTTTGCAACAGCTGCAGAGTCTGGAGTTACTTCGGCTATTTCGGTAGTCTCGGTTGTAACTTCTGGTGTAGTTGCTTCAACTTTTGCTTCTTCTTTTTTACAAGAAATAATACTCATAGATACTATAAGTAGTGATAAAGTTATTTTTTTCATATTGGTTTGGTTTAAGTTATTAATTTGGAAAAACAATGAAATTGTAAGCTCCAATGTCGTATCCATTAGTAATATTTCTAGGTTTGTCTAAAATATCATTAAAGGTAGAGTAGGTTGAATTAGCCATTCCTTTTGCAGCTGAATCTTCGCCAATAATTAGCTCATTACTATCTGTATTAAAAAAATCAGGTTTATTAATTGTAGAGTTTGTTGCTATAATACAATCTGTATAATTTGTTCCAGTAAATTGGTATTCAGGGTGAGTTGAAAATTGATTGCTAAAATCGGCAAACTTAATAAGACAATTATCAAATTGATATTCAAATGTAGAACCTTCTTTATTTAAAGAAAGAGCCAAATTTGTTGAACCATAAATTATACAGTTTCTAAAATTGGCTTTCGTTAGTGCATAAATTGCACTTCCATCATAATCGTCAATTAATACAGCGGTTTGACTTGGGGTTGACCAATAATTAGCAAATGTGCAATGTGTAAATTCATATGAACCTCCAAAAGAACATGCCAAACTGGTTTCGCCACAATTGTTAATTGCAATGTTTCTTCCTGTTATATTTCCTGTTCGTGCTAATAAACCAACATTACTACAGTTATAAATTTGAACATTGGTTAAATCTAAAGTTGGAGTAGTAGTTCCGTCATTTCCAGAAACTAACATTCCAACAGTAGCATTTTTAATTGTTAAATTTGTAATTGAATTATTAGTACTTCCTTGAGTAAACCAAACGGTTCCCCATTGTCCTGGAACATCAGTATAAGATGGTTCTAAACGATCACTTTCAAAAATCACTTCATTTTCTAAATCGTCAGTTAAAGAAGTTGTTCCGTTTACTTGTAAAGAAGCAGTATTTGCAACAATTATTCCAGATTCGGCATGAAAATGTGCTCTAACTCCAGCGTCAACAATAAGCGTGCTTGCAGGCGGAACAGCTGCGTAGCCATAAATTACATAAGGTTTAGTGTTAGTCCAATGTAATTCATCTCCGTTTAGTGGGTCGGCAGGGTCAAGGTAAAATCCGTAAATTTCATCATCACCAATTGGTAATGTTTCGGTTGTGCCATCACTTAATTTTTTTGGATATAAAAAAACAGCATCTTGAACTAAGGTTACTAATTCTACTTTCTGAAAATTTAAATCTGTTCCAAATTCAATATGGTCAGTATATAAAAAAGTAGTTTCGGAATTAACATAATCATTATAGTCAATAGTAGTTTCAATAAAAATGAACATACTATCTTTAGCAAGTAATTCAACGTTATTAAATACTTTACCGGGCATTCCGTCAACCATTAATCGGTATTTAGAATTTTCTTTTTCGCCTAATTGAATATTAGGAATAGAAATGTTTTTATTACTTCTGTTATAAACTTTTAATGTATATGTTGAAGAACCTATATTGGTAAACACAGTATCTAAATAAACCGTGTCTTTTGAGAAACCTAGACGACCTGTACTAGGTTCAAAATCAAAATCAGAACGGCAAGAACATATGGTTAATATGACTAATGAACATAATAAAAGGTATTTTCTCATGTAATAAATCTTTTCGTAAATGTACTATTTTTTGAAATATAAACGCTAAGATAAGTGTTTTTAGTATAGCTAAAAAACGTTTTGAAATTTGTATTTTTGCTTAAAATTGTACAAATGGATAAAATTAAAACTTTAAAATTTTTTAACGATTGGTGTAAAAATACATTAATGGAAACTTTATCGATTGAATTTATTGATGTAGGAGAAGATTTTTTAACTGCAAAAATGCCAGTTGATTCAAGAGTTCATCAACCTATGGGATTATTACACGGAGGAGCATCTGTAGCTTTAGCTGAAAGTGTTGGTAGTTCAGCAACAATGCTTTTTTTAGATCCAGAAAAATTTGAAGTCAGAGGAATTGAAATTAGTGCCAATCATTTAAAAAGTAAAAGAGCGGGAACTGTTTTTGCAACGGCTAAAATTATTCATAAAGGAAGAAGTTTGCATTTATGGGAAATAAGAATTGTAGACGAACAAGATCAACTAATTTCTTTGTGTAAATTGACCAATATGGTTTTACCTAAAAGAAAAGTAAATGATTAATTTATTTGAAAAAATAAAATCTCATAAAGCGCAAAATTTACCTTTTGTAATTTATTCTAAGCCAAATTCTGACAAAACTATTGGACTTTTTCAAAAGAATAATCAACTTTATAATTTAGATGATTTTCAAGCGAAAGGTTTTGTGTTTGCTCCATTTCATGATGATTTTATTCCTTTCATTCCAAAAGATTTTTCGGAAGTAATTTTAGAAGACAATAATTATTTAGAATTTAATTTAAAACAAACAACTATTTCTACTCAAGATGATTCATTTCAAAAAGAGCAATTTGAAAATTTAGTTGAAAAAGCTATTCAAAATATAAATTTAGGTTTAACTGAAAAAATTGTAGTTTCAAGAAAGGAGCCAGTTTCAATTGATTCATTTGATATTGAATTTTCGTTCAAAAAAATGCTTTCTTCATACAAGTCGGCTTTTAAATATTGCTTTTTTCATCCTAAAGTTGGAATGTGGATGGGAGCTACGCCAGAACAATTTCTTAAAATTGAAAATAATACGTTAAAAACAGTTGCTCTTGCTGGAACCAGGTTGTTTACTGAAAATGATAATTGGAGAGAAAAAGAAGTAAAAGAACAACAATTTGTAACTCATTTTATTGTTTCAAATATTGCAGAATATGTAAACAATGTTAAAGTATCAAAACCATATACCGTTACAGCGGGTAATATTCAACATATTAAAACCGATATTGAAGCCAGACTTAACTCTGAAAATGATTTAGAAGGATTAATAAATAAAATGCACCCAACACCAGCTGTTTGTGGACTTTCAAAAGATGTTGCTAAAGATTTTATTTTAAAAAATGAAAACTATAATCGAAAGTATTATAGTGGATTTCTTGGAGAATTGAATTTTTGTTTTGAAACAAATCAATCGTTATTGTCTGATTTATTTGTAAATTTGAGATGTATGGAAGTAAATAATACAACTGCCGAAATTTATATAGGTTGCGGAATTACTAAAGATAGTAATCCTGAAAAAGAGTATATTGAAACAAAAAATAAATCGGTAACGATGAAAAATATTTTAAATAAGTAATTATCTACATATGAAATTAGATATTTTAGCTTTTGGTGCACATCCAGATGATGTAGAGTTAGGTGCAGCCGGAACTATAGCAAAAGAAGTTTCCTTGGGTAAAAAAGTGGGTATTATAGATTTAACTAGAGGAGAACTTGGAACTCGAGGAAGTGCAGAAATTAGAGATATTGAAGCTAAAAATGCTGCTGAAATATTGGGTGTTTCTATTCGTGAGAATTTACAATTTAGAGATGGTTTTTTTATTAATGATGAAAAGCATCAACTCGAAATTATTAAAATGATTCGAAAATATAAGCCAGAAATTGTTTTATGTAATGCTATTGATGATCGTCATATTGACCATGGAAAAGGAAGTAAGTTAGTTAGTGATGCTTGTTTTTTATCAGGATTATTAAAGATTGAAACTACTTTAGATGGAACAAAGCAGGAACATTGGCGACCAAAACACGTTTATCATTACATTCAATGGAAAAATATTGAACCTGACTTTGTTGTTGATGTAACTGGATTCATGGACAATAAAGTAAGTTCTGTATTAGCTTATAGTTCGCAGTTTTATGACCCAAAGTCTAATGAACCTATTACTCCAATTACTACTAAAAATTTCTTAGATTCTATTACCTATCGTGCAGAAGATCTTGGAAGACTTGTTGGAGTAGATTTTGCAGAAGGTTTTACTACAGAAAGATATTTGGCAGTCAGTAGTTTAGATAATTTGAAGTAATTTTTTTAAAAAAATGTTTGCAAAATAGAACTTTTGCCTTATATTTGCACCCGTTAAACAAATGGTGATTGTAGCTCAGCTGGTTAGAGCATCGGTTTGTGGTACCGAGGGTCGCCGGTTCGAACCCGGTCATTCACCCTAAATAACGCAAAAGCGCTGAATTTATTCAGCGCTTTTTTATTTTAAAATGGTTTGTATCAACATTACAATTCCAATTAATAAGATAAGTATTAATGATGTTTGCTTGAATCTCTCCTGAGGTATAAATTTTAAAATATATTTTCCAATATATGTTCCTACTAAACCAATAGCAAAAAGGAAAGGCACATAAACTAAATCGTGTTCATGAATGTATCCGTTTTTAAAATAAACGACGGTTCTTGTAAAGTCAATTGAAAAATCTATTGCTGCAGATGTAGCAATAAAAACACTTTTTTCTAAATTAAAAGCAGCCATTGTAATTCCTCTTATTGCTCCACCAGTACCTAATAAACCCGCTGTAAAACCAGAAAGTGATCCGCCAATTATAGATTCTCGAAGTTCGGGTTTAACAATTAAATTTTTCTTAATTAAAAAGAGTAAACTAAATACAGTTAGAAAAATGCCTAAAAGAATTTCTAAAATATATGTTTTTAAGTAGTTTGATAATAAACCACCAATAATTACAAATACTACAGAAGGAACACCAATGCTTAAAAGTAATTTTTTGTCTAACCCTTTTCTAAATAACGCTATTTTACTAATATTACTTGATAAATGAAATATTGCAGTTAATCCTAAAACGGACTGAAAATCAAAAAAAAAGCTTGCTATAGGTACAAAAAATACCGAAGAGCCAAAACCACCTACGGTTCCTGCAATTTCTGCAAGCATTGCGAGCAATAAAAAAAACAGACTAACTTTTTGAAACATGTTTTACTTTTTTCAAATATAGGCATAAAAAAACTCCTATTTTTAATTAGGAGTTCGTTCTCAAAACCAATATATATAATTTTATAATTTATTCATATTGTTGGCTAAAGTTTCAATAAACTTGCCAATTGGCCCTTTAATCATCATAGCCATCATTGGGTTAAATTCACCTTCAAAATCTAACTGAACTTCTGTTTTTTCAGCATCTATATTTACTAAGTTAGCCGTTAATGTAAATGGTAATTTGCTTGATGCCGCTCCTAAAACAATTTTTGAGTGAGGAATAGCTTCTTTTTTTACCAATTTAATTTCTGGCATTCCTTTTAAACCAAACTCGAAACAATTTTCATCAATTACTTCAAATTTAGCTATATTTTCTGGCATTAATTTTTCAAAGCTTTTCACATCAGTTAAAGCATTAAATAAATATTCAGCTGATTTTTCTACGGTTACTTTTGGACTTTCTAAATTCATAATTTTATTTTTTATTTTACTTCTACATTCCATGTAGATGGACTTATGCGCCATTCTTTTAAAGCATCAAACTCAGAATCATTTATATATTTTTTATGAACTGCTTGCTTTAATAAGTTATCATAATTGCTTAATGTAAATACATCTAAATTAGCTTCTTTTATTTTTTCTACAGATACATCAAAACCATAAGTGAAAATGGCTGCCATTCCTTTTACAACAGCTCCTTCATTTCTTAAAGCTTCAACTGCTTGAAGGCTGCTTCCACCAGTACTTATTAAATCTTCCACCACAACTACTGATTGGCCTTTTTGTAAAAAACCTTCGACCTGATTTTGTCTTCCGTGCTTTTTTGCTTCCGGACGAACATAAACAAATGGCAGTCCCATTGCTTCTGCAACAAGTATGCCAATGCCAATTGCGCCGGTTGCAACACCTGCAATTACATCTGGAGTCCCAAATTTTTCTTCAATATGTTTAGAAAATTCTTCTCTAATATAATTCCTAACTTCTGGAAATGAGAGAATTATACGATTATCACAATAAATTGGTGATTTCCAGCCCGAAGCCCATGTAAAAGGATTTTTTGGATTTAATTTAATTGCGTTTATTTGTAAAAGCAATTCGGCTGTTTGTTCTGCTGTGTTGTTGTTAAAAACCATATTGCAAATGTATAAAGTTTTTGTAAACGATAGGTCACTTTTTTTGACAAATGAAGTTCAAAAGGAGACAAATTTTCAAATTTTCTTATTGGAAAGTATTGATATTAAGAAGATAATTGTGAAAATGTATCAGAATAAAATTCAGAGTGCTTTTTTATATCATCCTGATGAAAAGCTGATTATGAAGACTTTGAAAGCTAAAATTCCGGTGGTTAAAGCTGGTGGAGGATTAGTATATAATACAAAAGGCGAAATACTATTTATATACAGAAACGGAAAATGGGATTTACCTAAAGGTGGAACCGAAAAAAATGAAACCATGGAAGAAACCGCCATGCGTGAAGTGGAAGAAGAAACTGGAGTTACTGGATTGTCAATTTCTAAAAAGTTGCAAAAAACATATCATGTTTTTAAACGTAACGGTCGTTATAAACTAAAACAAACCTATTGGTATGAAATGCAATCAACTTTTGAAGGTATTCCTGAAGGCCAAATTGATGAAGGAATTGAAAAAGTTGAATGGATTCATCCAAAAGACATATCTAAAGTTTTAGAAAACTCTTATGAAAATATAAAGTTGTTGTTTGAAGATTTTAAATTTTTAAAATAAAAAAAGCCCTGCAAATACAGGGATTTTTTTATTTTTTAGTCAAATAGAAGAATTCTCTCTCTAGTTCTTTTTCCATATTTATTAAACTTCTTTTCATTAAAAAATAAGGAATACCTAACATTAAAGCTCCATGTAATAAGATAAAGGGTAAAATGAAAAATGGAATTCCTGAATTGTTTGCCGAAGCAACTATAAAAATAATAATTGCTACAATGTATATAATAGGTATAAATATTAAAAAAGGAATAAAGCTTTTATTGAAACCTTTTACTTTTACATTTATTACTAGTTTATTTCCGTTTTGTAAATAAGTACCTTTTGCAGTGGCAAGATTTTTATTTCCGTCAAAAAAACTTCTCTTTCTTTTAATTTCAAAGTAATCTCTACCTACATATCCTTTGAAATCGTTTTTACTTGACGAAAAAATATCACTAATATTAGAGAAAAGACCAAATTCACTAGGATTAACATGTAATTTTAATCTTTCAACAAATTCACTTTTTTCAATTTCTAATTCTGTTTTAAAATTAGAAATTAACTTTAATTTTCTTAAAATATTTTCCATTTAATTTTTATAATATATTTTATTTAACTCTATAAACAGGATATTGCAAATGGGCTTTTTCATAATAAGGAGAATGCTTATACACCCAGTCCAATTGCCAAGCACCGTTTTCTGCAAAGTTATTATCTGATTTCTTTTTTGCTTCAAATTCAGCTTTTAGTTTTGGGTCTTTATCTAAAATTTCTTTTGCTAAATCTTCAAAAACATAAGCCGAAAAATATTCTTTTTGTTGCAAAATAGGGTCAAAGAAATTCCAATTGAAATAACTATCAACAGCTTCTGGTTCTAGAGTTTCTAATACATATTTCACACCTGCTTGTTGGGTGTTTATCATGTAATCTCCTTTTCTGAATTTTACTTTTTCTGTAGATTTTATTACAACGGTATTATAATGCCCGTAATGTCCTTCGTATGGTGATTTTGAAGTTTCATAAGAAGCTATTTTATAACTTTCTACTTCAATTTCTGTATCTTTTGCTAACGGTTGCATTTCAATTCCATTCAATTTTAATAAATCAATAATTGGCCATTGCGATTTTGGAACCACATAAAAATTAGGAATCACAACTTCTTTAGTAGCTTTATAATCATTGTAAAACGGAATTTGTTTTGTAAAAGGCTGTTTTCTGTCGTAATACAAACGATCTTTCCCTGAAACATCACTTGGTTTATAATTTCCTTTGAATCCTTTAAAATCGATATAAGAGACTTTAGAAGAATCAATTTCCCATTGTAATGGATAATTCATTCCGACTTTATAATTCTCTAAATTTTTAGTTTTTAATGCTTTAATTTTTAAATAATTAGCATTCACATAATTTAGAGTACTTACCATATATTCATAGGTAACATGAACTCTATCTTTATAGGGTTTTAGCATGTGCGTTTCGGGAACAGAACCCAAAGAATTAAATAGAGTAGTGTAACCCGTTGCATAACGAGGCGAATCCATAAATTGCGCAAAACCATCATCTGGTTTATCACCATGAATGTTTACGTAAGGAACACTTTCAATTTTCTTCTTTTTTAAATCTTGCATAATTGCAGGATGCATTTCTTCTTTGTAAAACGTTCCTAAATCTCCGCCTAAACGTTGATGTTGTGTAGCAATGCAAGTAAATGTATATTGATAATCGGCACCGTTTGAAACGTGATTGTCAACAAACATATCAGGGTTTACCAAATGATATATTTCTTGAAAACTTCTTGAATTTTTAGAATCTGACTTTATGAAATCTCTATTCAAATCAAAATTACGCGCATTTCCTCTAAAGCCGTACGCTTCTGGTCCGTTTTGATTGGCTCTTGAAAATGAATTTCGGTTCAAACTTCCGCCAATATTATAAACCGGAATTACGACTATAATGGTGTTTTTTGGTACTTTAATTTTTGAAGTAGCTAAATCACGTAAAAGCATCATACTGGCATCAATTCCGTCTGGTTCACCCGGATGAATTCCATTATTGACTAAAATTACTGCTTTACTTTGTGTGTAATCAAAATTTTTATTTTCTGAAAAAGTAATGATATGCAAAGGTTCACCGCTATCGGTCAATCCCATTTCTTTCATCGAAATGGTTTCAAATTGTGTATCTAAATTTTTGTAATACGCAATACATTCGTCATAAGTAGTAGATTGATTACCGTTTCCTTTTTCGTAGGGTGTTTTTAAATCTGTTTTAACTTGAGCAAAACTTATTGCAGAAAGGAATAGAAAAAAAAATGGAATATTTTTCATAGTTTATTAGTTATAATTTCAAAAGTAAATAAACTTATTTCATAATTCATAATTTTTAATTCATAATTGGGTTTATCTTTGCAGCATGAGTAGAAATCCACATTCCAATAATGTTCTTTTGAATTTAGGTATTCAAAGTTTAAACGAAATGCAAGAAATAGCACAAAGCGCTATTTTGAATGAAAATAATGTATTGTTATTATCGCCAACAGGTTCTGGTAAAACCTTAGCTTTTTTATTGCCTATTCTTCAAATGTTAGAAGAAGATATAAAAGGAGTTCAATGTGTAATTTTAGTTCCATCGCGTGAACTAGGTTTGCAAATTGAACAAGTTTGGAAAAAAATGGGCACACATTATAAAGTAAACATGTGTTATGGAGGACATAATATTGATGTTGAAATCAATAATCTAAGTAATCCTCCAGCTTTGTTAATAGGAACGCCTGGTCGTATTGCAGATCATTTAGACCGTGGAAGTTTTGAAACAGATAATGTAAAAACATACGTTTTAGACGAATTTGATAAATCGTTACAATTAGGGTTCCATGAAGAAATGTCATATATTATTGGAAAACTTTCAAAAGCCAATAAACGTGTTTTAGTTTCAGCTACTTCGGGTGTTGAAATTCCAAAATATACAAGAGTGGTTAATCCAACGGTTTTAGATTTTATTCAAGAAGATAAAGCAAACGAAAATTTAAATATGCGAATTGTCTTTTCGAAATCGAAAGATAAAATTGATTCGCTTTTTCAATTGATTTGCTCTTTAAAATCAGAGTCAGCAATTGTTTTTTGTAACCATAGAGAAGCAGTAGAACGTATTCATGATATGCTTACTGCCAAAGGAATTATTTCTACGTTTTATCATGGTGGTTTAGACCAAGATGAACGTGAGCGTGCTTTGATTCAGTTTAGAAACGGAAGTGTGAACTATTTAATTACAACCGATTTAGGTGCACGTGGTTTAGATATTCCAGAAATGAATCACGTTATTCATTACCATCTACCAGCAAAAGAAGACGAATTTACACATCGTAATGGTCGTACAGCACGTATGTTGGCAACCGGAACTGCTTATGTAATTATTCATGAAACAGAAAAGAAAGCCGATTATTTTGATTATGGAACTAGGCGTTTAGATGTTTCTGATGCCAAATCATTACCAAAAGCACCTGAATTTCAAACACTTTACATTAGTGGTGGAAAAAAGAATAAATTGAACAAGATTGATATTGTTGGTTTCTTTTCTCAAAAGGGACAATTAGAAAAAGGCGATATTGGTTTAATTGAAGTAAAAGATTTTATTTCGTTTGTGGCTGTAAAATATTCTAAAGTAAAAGACTTACTTAAAAATATTAAAGACCAAAAAATGAAAGGGAAGAAGTATAAAATTGAAGTAGCGCGAAAAGTAATGAAGAAAGAAGAAGAGGAAGAAGCGGAAACACATCCAAAATTTACTTCTCGTAAAGAATCAAATAGAAGATAGTTTACTTAAAAAGGCTCTGCAAATGTAGAGCCTTTTTAATGGTGTTTTTAACGTTTTGATACTTGTAGCAGTTGCGTAAATTTATAACAAAAGATTACAAGTACAAAACACCTTATAGAATTTTCGGAGACTCGAGCACTTTGTGCGAACTGGCGAAGCAAAATTCCGAACACAAGCCAAGCCTAGCAATTGCTACAAACGGCTGTTGGTGGCAGTTGCTTTATAGATTTAATAACTTTTTTACATGTTGATAGTATTTTAAGGTATTCTGAATCATTAACTCTTCTTTTGGTGAAGAAATTTCTTTTTTGTGCTTTGTGAAAGCTTTAAGTACATCGTCTTCACTTTTAATAAGTGCATATTTAGGCCAATTAAAACCATACCCAGAAACATATTTAGAATCTTTTAGTGGAATATTGTATTTAACAATCAGTGGATTCACTTTGTCTTTTAAAAGATTTTCAATAATAGCTTTTGGATTTTTCGGATTAAGAATCTTAAAGCATTCAGGATCGACCATTCCGCCTGACCAATTTTGTGATGATTCGAAAGTATATGCGCGAGTTAGTCCGCGTCCTACGATTGTTGTTCCTCGATTTTCAATTATGCTTACTGGACCATATGAAATTGCACCTCTTAAAGGAATTCCATCTGCTAATGATGTACTCAGCAAAACTTGACAACGTGCAAGTAGAAAATAAAAACCCAATATAGTGAGGTTTTCTTGTACTAAAATAATACTATCTGAAATTACAAATATTCTTATTGACGAAGATTCTTTTTCTTGTTCAGGCGAAATTGCAGTATATATTGGATTTGTATATTTCTCAGTTAAATCTAAACTTTCATACAATGACTCTTTGTAAATTTCGATTAAGTCTTCATGAGAATTCTTTTCGACTAAATTTTTAAACCCAAGAATATCAAAGAAAGCTACAAACGAATTTTTCATGGTTTATGTTTTACGGGATTTCTGCAATTGACACCAACGTTTCGCGGCTTTAAGAAGTTGGGGATTTGTAAGCCCTAACTTTTGATTATACACCGAAAATCAAAAGTACAAAACAAACTTTAAATTAAGCCCTAAAACCCCAATTTCTTAAAACCGCTGTTAACCGCTGTTTTTATTTCTTTCTTTATTATTGAATCTATTTCTTTCTCATCAAATTCCACATTTGGGTTTGAATAAAATTGAATATTAACTTTATTAATTGGCCAAGGTTGCATTTGCAAACCATTCCATTTATTTGATTCTTCTACATTAATTCTCTGATAATTATTTTCAATAGAGCCTATTACAGCATAATTATTTTTTAGAATTATTTTTTTGTCGAAAGGAAAAGAGTATTTTAATTCAGAGTTTCTGAAATTCCCATTGTTTTCAATAAGAACAAAATAATTAGATTCATTTTTGCTTATATCAAAGATTACTTCTCTATTGGTAAATGAAAATATTAAAACAAAAGTAGTAATAATTGCGATTTCAATAATATTCAATTTTTTGATATTTATTTTTTCGGATGCTACTCTGTCAGCAATATAAATAAAAAGGACTATAATAACACCAATTAAAATTAAAACTCCTCCTAAACTTGATCCACCATCTAAAGTCAATCCATAAATTCCATAAGGCAAACCAATCAACATTATTATCAATCCAAGAATTGAAATTATTGTTGGTTTTGTGAATATGATTTTTTGCATTTCTGTCATAAAATTGCGGTTAACGTTTTGCGGCTTTGTTTCAGTGGCTTTGATTAAGCACTGACCAAAGCAAATATAAAACAAAATTACGAATCATAGAGGTTTTTCCGAAGGAAAAACCAAGCCTAAGCCATTGTGCAAAACAGCTGTTGGCAATAGTTATTTATACTCATTATAGTATTTTACTATTAGATAAATATTGTCGATTTTATATTCTTCATTCAATATTTTAGAAACTAATTTCTGATTATCAGAAAATATTTCAGCTAATTTTTTTTTGTATAATAAGTTATTAATTAATATTAGTTCATTATCGATTTCTATGTAAAAATAGTTTTTATATTCATTTAAAAATAATCCAGAATTTAAATCATTTTGGTTGTAGTTATATTCATATTCGTAAAGTTTAACTTTACCATCTACTAATAATTTTAGATAAGCATCTTTATCATCAAAAAGTGTAGCTCTTCTTTTTTCTTTATGTTCAAAAATTTCATTGTTAAATCTAAATCTTTTGATGTTTTCTTTTTCTATTTTAATCATATCATTTGATGAATCAAAAAGACGTAGTTTTCCAAATATTGGTTCTTCGATTTTTCCGTAAATAGTATCAATAGTTTTTGTTATAACAAAATCAGTTAATCTTTTTTGGACATTTATGAAATCATCAATTTTTTTTACGATTGTATCTTTTGAAGTATTAGATTCTTTTGAAGCATAAATTCCGTCTTCAAATTTTGGTTTTTGATAAATATAAACTTCATCATTAATTCTAAACTTTCTGTATCTTTTTAATTTATGACTACGAAACTTTATTTTATCTCTTTCACTATTTGAGTTTTTCTCATAAAGAACTTTTCTATTTCTGATAGTTCCATAAATAGTATCATTATTTTGGTCAACAACAAAATCCAAAAACTGATTCTGTGAAAAACCAAAAATTGGAATAATAAAAAGTAATAAGAATATTTTTCTGCGATATTTTTTCATAATTATTGCCAACGTTTTGCAGCTTGCGGAAGTGGCGGACTTTCAGCACCAAAGTTACTAAAAATTCCTGAACTTTCAACAAGCACGAAAGTTACTAAAAAAGCACTTAACCCGCCATTTCTGCAAACTGCTGTTAGTGGCTGGCATATTTCAATTTATTTTTTTGTAAGTTATATTCCAAATCATTGGTTGTAAAGTCTGAATTCCTTCCCATTTCATTTCATATTGCATTGGTAATCCAAGCTCATTATATTTATACGTCCACGTTGTTCCACTATTATTGTATTTGGTCAAATTATTATTTGAAAGTTCTCTTACAAAACCTGTTTCTGTGCCAATTCCTTGGAATGGAGTATAAACAAATAAATAATCTAATCCAATGTTTGGTTTTGATTTATTATCATACTCATATATTAAATTTTGTTCTATAAATTCTCCTGGAATTGGATTTCCAATCAAATCTGTTTTTGGAAGTATATAAGTATGTTTGAATACATTACCTGAATTGTCATAAAAAATTGTATTGTTTTCAAAAGGTTGAGTATTATTGTCATAAATACTAACCATTTTGTTGTTTAAATAATGAAATTTTTGGTGACCAATCATTACGTTATTTTTCCAAGTTTCCTTTTTTATTAATTGATTTTGTGTATTATAGAATAAGTGTATATCGTGGCTAAACATAAAATGAGTTAAATCATTAATATGAATTTTTGAAACAAGACCATTTGTATATTCAAATTCATCAATATAAAGCATATCTCGTATTTGGCTATTTTGAACAAATTTCCCTGTAGTTGTTTTTTTAATAAGTTTATTGTCATTGTTATAGATAAAAATTGTATTAGTGAAATTTGTGGAATCTTCAAATTTACTTATTTTGTCAACTAAATAATCTTGGCGAGTTTCTAAATTAACCTCACAATCATCTTTACTACAACTAATTAAAATTAGTGGAAATAATAAAATAGTAGTTATTAATTTAATAATATTTTTCATAATTATTTATTTTTAGTTGTCTATACGTTATTTTTGTCAATGCTTGCCACTAACGTGTTTGTATATGGTTTGTTGCGTGGTTAAGCACCTAATTTAGCAAATAAAAACCGAATAGAAAATCCGCGAGGATTTTCGTAAGTAGGCTAGAACTAGCAATAAATTATATACGGTGTTGGTGGTAGTTATTTTTCAACAATCTGAATATCAAACATTCCTTTATCAATATTGATAATGTCCCCATCTTGGTTTTTAATTTCTCCTGCAAAAGTTCCTTGTAGTCTATTATTGTCTTTGGATAAAATTGTTAATTCAAAATTATTAGAATGAGTTGTAGCTGCATATGTGTTAGTAACTGAAATCAGTTGTCCAGTACTATTAACTATTATTTCTTCATCAACAACATAGTTGATTTGTGCATCCATATTTATATCCTGAGGGTTAAATGTGTAAGGTAAAGTCAATGAATTTAGATTTGTGCCTGAGAAGAAAATTATTCCACGGTTTGAAAAATTATCAGGGTTTAATCTTTCCATTATAACCCAAGGAATTGAAGGGTCCGAATAACCATAATTATCGGCTTGATTAGGATTATTTCCAATAGAGGTAAAATTTACAATAGTGTCTTTAACTGTTGTCACTTCATTAACTAACGTTGATTTCTGATATTCAAATTCAATTATTCCAGTTTTATAAGTATCAATTTCCACATCGTCTTTTGTACAAGACGTAAATGAAATGAGAGCTAATACAATGCTGAAGTAAAAATATTTATTTTTCATTTTTGTAAGTATTTAGTTAGTTATATATCAAGAATGTTGTATCAAAATGTATGCCGTAATTACCACCAACGTTTTGCAGCTAAAAGAAGTGGCGACGAGCCAAAACCAAGCCAAAACAAATATAACGCAAACTTTTGAATTTTCGGAGAAAATTCGGAAGTATGCCCTTGCCTAAGCCATTACTTTTAA
>PKEA01000104.1 GCA_002862805.1 Flavobacteriaceae bacterium
TTTCTTTTGAAATTTACTTTCTTTCTTTTCTTTAGTTTTATTTTCTTGAATTTTAGCATGTATTTTATCTTCTTTAACAATATAATTTTTAATTACTAGCATAATTCCTATAGTAATTAAATTAGAGATAAAATAATATAAAGATAAACCAGAAGCATAATTATTAAAGAAGAATAACATCATGATTGGTGAAATATACAACATCACTTTCATGATTTTTCCCATATCTGGCATTCCTTCTTGTGTAGGCGCACTCATTTGCTGATCTCCGGTAGTCATTTTCATATAGAAAAAGATTGCAACAGAAGCTAAAATAGGAAATAAACTTACGTGATCTCCATAAAATGGAATTGTAAATGGTAATTGATATACTGCGTCAAATGAAGATAAATCATCTGCCCAAAGGAACCCTTGCTGTCTTAAATCGAACATTGAAGGAAAAAATTGGAATAACGCATAGAAAACAGGCATTTGCATTAAAGCTGGTAAACACCCTGCCATAGGATTTACTCCTGCTTTAGAATACAACTTCATTGTTTCTTGCTGTTTTTTCATTGCATTATCTTTGTACTTTTCATTTAACTCAGCAATTTCCGGACGAAGAACTTTCATTTTCGCCTGAGAAACATATGATTTATATGTAACCGGAGACATTACTAACCTAACTAAAATAGTAAAGAAAACAATTGCTAATCCATAAGGTAAAAATCCGCTTATTACTCCAAAAGCAGGGATAAATACATATCTATTAATCCATCCGAAAATTCCCCAACCAAGAGGCATAATTTCATCTAAATTTCTATCGTAACCATTTAATATATCATACTTAGACGGACCATAATACATGTTCATATTATAGTTTAACTCACCATTTTTAAATTCTAAAGGAAAGTTAGCTACATAATTTTTAGTAAATAGAGTATCTATTTCTTCATCATGAACTAAGTTTTCAGATTTTAAAGTTGCCGTTTTAAATGGTGTATCCGTTAATAAAATTGAAGTAAATAAATGCTGTTTAAAAGCAACATAAGTAACATCTTCAACAATATCATCATCGTCTTTTGCAGCACTTAAATAATCATCTTTTCCGTTTTCATATTCAAAAACCATTTCAGTATATCTATTTTCATAAGAAATACTTTTTTCGTTTCTGTATGTTTTTAATTGCCATTCTAAATCTGCCGGCTTAGAAGCATTAACAACTGAATTTAAGCCTTGAGAACGAATTGCAAAATCCATCATATAATCGTTAGGTTTTAATACATAACGATATTCTAAGAATTGTGTTTCACTAGCTTTTAATCGCATAGTTAAAACCTGATTTTCTCCTTCTTTTGTTAAAGTTGGTTCAAAAAATAAATCTTTTGTATTTAAAATTCTATTATCTGTAGTATTAATAGTAAGGTTTAAATGAGAGTTATTTTCTTTTATTAAATCAATTGCTTTTTTAGAACCCTTTTCGAATTGATCAAAACCGTTTACAGTTGCATTTACAATATATCCTCCTTTGTTAGCGATTTTTAAAGTTAATAAATCACTTTTTAATTCAGTAACTCCACCATTTGCAGAAGGTAACGCAGCTGAATACGAAAAAGAACCTAATTGACCTTTTAATTGAGCTTGTTGAATAGAATCATTTACGACAACTGGCGCTGTAGTTGAAGGTTCAACTGTTGTTGTTTTAGTTGCAACTTCTTCTTTTTCTTTTTCAACTTGTTCCTGTTTTGCTTTAGCTTCTTGTTCTTCTTTGGTTGGTGCATTTGAATACATCATCCACATTAAAACTCCTGAGATTAATACAAATCCGATAATTGATTTAAAATCTAATTTCTTTTCTTCCATTTAAATTTAGTCTAAAGTTGAAAGTTTAAAGTTTAAAGCTTCAAGAGCTCTATCCCAAAACAATAACTTAATTATTTATTCTTAACCATTGCGGCAACAAAACTCACAAATAAAGGATGTGGATTTGCTACTGTACTTTTATATTCTGGATGGTACTGAACTCCGATAAAAAATGGGTGATTTGGTAATTCTACCACTTCAACCAATCCCGTATCTGGGTTTATTCCTGAAGCTTTTAAACCAGCACTTTCTATTTCGTTTAAATACTTTCCGTTAAATTCATAACGATGACGGTGACGCTCCATAATTTCAGCTTTTCCATAAATTTTACGTGCCAAAGTATTGTCAGCTAATGAACATTTCCATGCACCTAAACGCATTGTTCCACCTTTATCTTCAATATTTTTTTGCTCTTCCATTAAATTAATAACCGGATGAGTCGTTTCTTCATTCATTTCTGTTGAATTTGCATCTTTGTAACCTAATACATTTCTAGCAAATTCTATAACCGCCATTTGCATTCCTAAACAAATTCCTAAAAATGGAATGTTATTTTCTCTTGCATAACGAACTGTGTCAATTTTTCCTTCAATACCTCTACCTCCAAAACCAGGAGCAACAAGTATACCATCTAATCCTTTTAACTGTTCTTCTGCCGTTTTGGCATCTAAAAATTCAGAGTGAACAGAAATTACATTCACTTTTGTCTCATTTGCTGCACCAGCATGAATAAATGCTTCAAGAATAGATTTATATGAATCTTGTAATTCTACATATTTACCTACTAAACCAACATTAACTTCGTGCTTAGGGTTTTTATGTTTTTGTAAAAATTCATTCCAGTTTTTTAAATCTGGACTATTCTTTTCAGGTAAACCTAATTTTTTAAGCGTTACTGTATCTAAACCTTCTTCCAACATTAAATTTGGTACATCATAAATAGTAGATGCATCGATAGATTGTATAACGGCTTCTCTTTTAACATTACAGAACAACGCTAATTTTTGACGTAATTCATCAGACAATTCATGTTCTGTTCTACAAACTAATATATCCGCTTTAATTCCGCTTTCCATCAATGTTTTAACAGAGTGCTGCGTTGGTTTGGTTTTTAACTCTCCAGCTGCTGCTAAATATGGAATCAACGTTAAGTGAATACAAATTCCGTTTTCTTCACCAAGCTCCCACAATAATTGACGAACAGATTCTATGTAAGGTAACGATTCAATATCTCCAACTGTTCCACCAATTTCAGTAATTACAATATCATAATCACCGCTTTGACCAAGCAATTGCATGCGTTCTTTAATCTCATTTGTAATATGAGGAACGACTTGAACAGTTTTCCCTAAAAACTCACCTCTACGCTCTTTTTCAATAACAGATAAATATACTCTACCAGTTGTTACATTATTAGCTTGAGAAGTTGGTACATTTAAAAAACGCTCATAATGACCTAAATCTAAATCTGTTTCTGCACCATCATCAGTTACATAACATTCTCCATGTTCATATGGATTTAATGTTCCTGGATCTACATTTAAATAAGGATCAAATTTTTGAATTGTTGCCCTATAACCTCTTGCTTGTAACAATTTAGCTAACGATGCTGCAATGATTCCTTTTCCTAAAGAAGAGGTCACACCACCGGTAACAAAAATATACTTAGTTTGACTCATTGTGTTGTTGTTATTGTGTTGTTGTAGTTGTGTAAAAAACGATGCAAAAGTACAATTTAAAATTGATAATTGACAATTGATAATTGACAATTATTGCTCTAAAAAATTACTTTTTTGGGAAGTTTCGTTTGACATTTCTAATTAATTCTTCTAAGCCATTTAGTTTAAGCTCATAAATTAATTGCAATTGTTCGCCTAATTGTCCTTTTGGAAAACCTTTATTTGCATACCACACTACGTAATATTCAGGTAGATCAATAAGAAAATACCCTTCGTATTTTCCGAAGGGCATTTTTGTATGTGCTAATTTTATGAGCTGTTCTTGCTGAGAGTTCAATTTATTTCCAATTATAAACAATTACTTTTTTAATATCTGGATGTAAACTATAATGTACAGGACAAGTGTTTCCAATTCGCTCTAAAATAGTTTTTGATTTATCATCAACCTCAACATTAAAATTGAAAGTTACATGAATTTCAGAAATCCTTCTTGGATCTGTAGCCATAATTTTTGTTACTTCAGCAGTTGAACCTGAAAAATCAATTTCCATATCACGAGCTTTAATCCCCATCATAGTAAACATACAACTAGCTAAACCGTTTGCAACTGTATCTGTTGGAGAAAAAGCTTCACCTTTTCCATTATTATCTACTGGAGCATCTGAAATAATTTCAGAACCTGACTGTAAGTGTATTGATGAAGTACGTAAATTTCCTAAATAAGTCACTTTAGATGTTGTCATTATTGTGCTTGTTTAATTGTATAATCAGTATCATAGTACATAATATAAATTCCTTCATTTACATTTTTACCTTCTTTAAAATTGTAATTAAATGTATTTTCAACTTGTTCTGAAATATTATTCTTAGCAGAAGGTACAAATCCATCTTCTTGACAAATTCTTAAAATTGTATCAAAAGTTAAGTCAAATCCTTTAGTTGCATATGCATTTGGATTTACATTATTTATTTTTTTATACTCTTTTTCAAATATTCTACCCGCATCTGTATCAACTTCTTTTTTATAAGAGGGGAATAACATATTTAGCTCGGTTAAGTTTGTCATTGGAATTCCTTCAAAATCCAAAGTATCATATAGCTCTAAAACCACTAATTGAACATCAAATTCTTCTTTAAATTTCATTAAAGCCTTAGTAGCATATAAGGTTAATTCTTTACTTTCTGTTTCTAAGATTACAAAATTCTTTTGTTCTTTAACTAATTGAGATTTTAAACTTTCTGTATTTAAAATTCCTTTTTCATTAAAATCAGCATATTTAACATTTGGGTGTTTTTTTAGAAGATAATCTTTTGTTGATGTCTTTTTACCTCCTATAACAGCTACTACATTACCCGATTTATTGTTAAAGTATTCAAAAGTTTTATCTATTAAGCTTTCCTTTGAAGGAATTGAATAGTATAAATTTTCCAAAGGCAAGCCTATTTCTTTTGAAAGCGGAGAAATAACTGGCGTTTTATATTTAGATAAAAGTTGTGCCGTATTTTCAACATGTGAATACATAAATGGACCAATTACTGCATCTACTTTTGAAAAATCATTTTTTGCAATTAATTGTGCAACGTTTGAAGAACTTCTTGAACTTTCAACGTCTAATATTTTTATATGAACTGGCAATCCTAAAACTTTAGCAGAATCAATAGCCATCATAGCACCAGAATAAAAATCTAGAGTTAAGTTTAAAAACTTATTGTCTTTTAAGTAATCTTTTTTAGTTTTTAAGGAGTCGGATTCAATTTTATTAACATTAAAAGGCAACAATAAAACTAAGTTTCTTTTTCTATCTTTTTTTACCGTGGCAAACAAGTCAACTTTTTGTTTATTGATCACACTTTTCACAGGAACTTTTAAAACCATTCCTTCTTTTAAAGATAATTTAATTTCAGGATTTAACCTTATTAATTCTTCTTGAGAAATATTTAATTTTTTAGAAAGACTGTATAAAGTTTCTTCAGGTTGCACAACATAAAACTCAGTCGTAGGTAAAGGTTTAAACTCAACATTTTCGTTAACATTTTCTTCTTTAATTTTTAAAATTTGGCCTACTTCTAAACCTTCAACAATTTGAGGGTTTAATCGTTCTAATTCTTCAATAGAAATATTATACTTTTTTGAAATTCCAAATTTAGTCTCTTGCATTTTTACCACATGAGAAGAAACAGTTGAAGTTGTTTTGATTTCCTTTACTTCAACATAACCAGAGTTAGATGGAGCATATTTTACAGAAACTATAATTTCTTGACCAACTTTTAAACCTTCTTTTAATTCTGCTTCATTCCATTCTTTTAAATCTGCAACAGACACTTCATACATTTTTGCAATGCTATAAAGTGTTTCTTTTGGTAAAACTTTATGTCTTTTTGAAGAGTCCGTTCTAACTGAACTATTTTGAGATTCGTTAGTTTTACTAGGAATTAATAATGTTGTATTTTCCTGAATTCCATTTTTAGCATCTGGATTCAACCTATAAATATCAAAAGGTGTAATTTGATATTGTTTTGCAATTTGGTAAACTGTTTCACCTTTAGCAACAACATGCTTTTGCACACCATCTTGACTTGTTTGAGCCACACATGATGAAAAAAGAAAGACACAAAAAACAACTTTTAATAATTTCATATTCTGATGTATATTTTATTTATTCGATAAGTCAACTACAATATCAATACCAATTTAAACTTTAAAAGTTAAAAAATGAAATTTATTTTATAATTAGCCTATTTTTTATTCCCATTCAATAGTTGCAGGTGGTTTTGAACTAATATCATAAACTACTCTATTTACACCTTTAACTTTATTAATTATATTATTTGAAACTTTCTGTAAAAACTCATAAGGTAAATGTACCCAATCAGCCGTCATACCATCTGTAGATTCAACAGCTCTTAACGCCACTACTTTTTCATACGTACGCTCATCTCCCATTACACCAACGCTATTTACAGGCAACAAAATTGCACCTGCTTGCCAAACAGAATCGTACAAACCGTGTTCTTTTAATCCGTTAATAAAAATAGCATCTACTTCTTGAAGAATTGCCACTTTTTCTGGAGTAATATCACCTAAAATACGAATCGCTAAACCTGGTCCTGGAAAAGGATGACGACCTAATAATTCTGGATCAATTCCTAAAGAAGCTCCTACTCTACGCACTTCATCTTTAAACAACATACGCAAAGGTTCTACCACTTTTAATTTCATAAAATCGGGTAAACCACCCACATTATGATGTGATTTTATTGTTGCAGAAGGACCGCCAGTCGCTGAAACAGATTCGATAACATCTGGATAAATAGTTCCTTGTGCTAAGAATTTTACATCGGTAAGTAAATGTGCTTCATTATCAAAAACTTCAATAAAAGCATTCCCTATTGCTTTTCGTTTTGCTTCTGGATCATCTAAACCTGCCAATGCATCGTAAAACTTCTCAGAAGCATCAACACCCTTTACATTCAATCCCATTCCTTTGTATTGATCTAATACACTTTGGAATTCATTCTTACGAAGTAAACCGTTGTTTACGAAAATACAATATAAATTAGCACCAATAGCTTTGTTTAATAAAACTGCTGCTACGGTAGAATCTACTCCGCCAGACAAACCTAAAACTACTTTTTCGTTTCCGATTTTAGCTTTCATGTCTGCAACAATTTCTTCTACAACTGCATTTGGCGTAAATGTTTGAGCTACACCAGCAATTTTTACCAAGAAATTTTCTAACATTTGTTTCCCATCTGTAGAATGGTACACTTCTGGGTGAAATTGAATAGCATAAGTTTGTTCGCCTTCAATTTTATATGCTGCATTTTCTACATCTTTAGTACTAGCAATTCTAACACCATTAGTTGGTAATTTTTTAATAGAATCTGAATGCGACATCCAAACCTGACTGTTTGCACCAACTCCTTCTAAAAACACTTCATTATCATCGATAAAAGAAAGGTTTGCTCTACCGTATTCTCTAGTGTTTGAAGCAGCAACTTCACCACCAGAAAAATGTGCTAAATATTGTGCGCCATAACAAACTGCTAATAAAGGTTTTTTTCCTCTAATTTGCGATAAATCTGGATGCAAAGCCTCTTCAGAACGAACGGAACAAGGACTTCCTCCTAAAATTACTGCTTTATATGATGATAAATCTGTTGGGATTTTATCGAATGGGAAAATTTCGCAAAAAATATTCAATTCTCTTACTCTACGAGCAATTAATTGTGTGTATTGTGAACCAAAATCTAAAATTAGTACGTTATCCATTATAGTTGTGTTGTTGTTGTTGTTGTTGTGTTTTTTAATATTCAAATGTTCCGTATTCAGATTTTATTGTTAATTTCTTCTTATCTGAAGTTTCTACTCTTCCTACAATTTGCGCTTCAATATTAAATGAATTTGAAATTGTGATAATATCTTGAGCTACTTCAGCAGGAACATATATTTCCATTCGGTGACCGCAATTGAAAACTTGGTACATTTCTTTCCAATCGGTTTTTGATTGTTTTTGTATCAATTTAAATAAAGGTGGAACCGGAAATAAATTATCTTTTATAACATGAACATTATCTACAAAGTGAAGAATTTTTGTTTGTGCTCCACCGCTACAGTGAACCATTCCATGTATATCTTTTGAATTGTATTTTTCTAAAATCTTTTTGATTACTGGCGCATAAGTTCTCGTAGGAGAAAGCACTAATTTACCAGCATCTATTGGGCTATTTTTAACTGAATCTGTTAATTTAGTTTGACCAGAATACACTAATTCACTTGGAACTGAAGCATCGAAACTTTCAGGGTATTTATCCGCTAAATATTTTGAAAAAACATCATGACGAGCAGAAGTTAATCCGTTACTTCCCATTCCACCGTTGTATTCTTTTTCGTAAGTAGCTTGACCAAAAGAGGCTAAACCTACAATTACATCTCCAGGTTGAATATTTGCATTATCTATAACGTTTGCACGTTTGATTCTTGCTGTAACAGTTGAATCTACGATAATTGTTCGAACTAAATCACCAACATCAGCAGTTTCTCCTCCAGTTGAATGAATGGTTACACCAAACTCTTTTAAGTCGGAAATTAATTCTTCTGTTCCGTTGATGATTGCAGAAAGAACCTCAGCAGGAATTACACTTTTATTTCTACCAATTGTCGAAGAAAGTAAAATATTATCGGTTGCGCCCACACATAATAAATCGTCAATATTCATTATTAATGCATCTTGAGCAATACCTTTCCAAACAGACAAATCACCCGTTTCTTTCCAATACATATAAGCCAATGAGGATTTTGTACCCGCACCGTCTGCATGCATTATTATGCAATACTCTTCATCATTTGTTAAATAATCGGGGATAATTTTACAAAATGCCTTAGGAAACAATCCTTTGTCGATGTTTTTAATAGCATTATGAACGTCTTCTTTGGAAGCAGAAACTCCTCTTAAATTGTAGCGTTTGCTCGTTTCAGAACTCATTTTTTAGTGTGTGTTGTGTTGTGGCGCAAAGATAGTCCTAAAATTTAGAATTCTGAAATTAGAATTTAGAAAATCTTAAATTTTAATTCTAAAAATTTGATTTTCTTCAGTAAATGTATAAAATGGAATATTTACATTTATAATTCTCTTTTGAGTATAACATTCCGTATTTAATGTTTCCACATCATACTGTATTTCAATAGTTTCATCATCAGCAATATTTAAATAAATTTTATTGTCTAATTCTACATTGGTTTTAGGAAAGATTTGAATTAAATTCAAACTATCTCGAGTAATCAAAACAAAATCAACCTCTGTATCATCAAATTCTGTTACCGAAATATCACCTACAGTATACGTTTCATTTGTAAATACATTTTCATCAGTATCTTCATCCAAAACTTCTATAAATACCGATGCTTGTGGCGGAATAACATTTTCAGAACAATTTTCTTTAGTGCAACTTAATGTTATCACGGTCAATAAAAACAAAAATATTATTGAATACTTTTTCATGTTTTCTCTATTACTTACTTAATATTTCAATCTCAACTCTTCTATTCGCAGCGGCTTGTTCTTCGTTTTCTTCAGGAATTGGATAAATTGGTCGTGTTGTACCAAAACCAGTTACAGTAATCCTGTGTTGTGGAATTCTTTGGTAAACCAACCATCTACGAACTTGCTTTGCTCGTTCTAAAGATAAGTTTCTTCCGTCTTTAGCTATACAACAAATATGACCTTGAATTTGAATTTTTAAATTGGGGTTATTTTGCATTACGAATAACAAATCATATAAAGATCCGTTAGACTCTGGTGTAATTGCAAATGTATTTTGATAAAAATTAATATTTTTTAATGTAATTTTTGTACCCACTTTTGCTAGCGCCACTTTTTCTTCTAAAGTCGCGTCTTCTGGAATTACAACCTCTTCTTCAATTCCTAAAATTTCATTTTCTCGAGCTAAATCTTTTTCTAAGATATAATAAATTGTAGCTCTTCGATTTTCTGATTGTATGTTTGACTGCTTGAAATTTTCACCAACACTAATTGATTTATAATCTTCTCTTATAGTTACCTTTTCTTTTATTAAATTAAAAATAGACTGTACTCTCTTTAAAGCAAGAGTATCATTATATCCAGTAGAACCAACTTCATCTGTATAACCATTAATTGCTACAATTTTTGAAGTTTTGTTTTCATTAATCCATTTATTTAACTTTAAACTTTCTGCTTTATTTAACTCAAATTTATTGGTCTCAAAATAAACAGAAAACTGTTCTTGAGAAAACATAGTTAAACCAAAAAAAAGTGCAGTATATAGAAAAAAGGTTTTCATTTTTAAGATTTTTTACGAAGTAACGATATTTATATTATATATAAAAGCATACCAAAGTACCAAATATAAAAAAAACGTATTTGCTATAAACAACAAATACGTTTTAATATTATATATAAAATAGATTATTTAGTAAATAATAACTCTCTATATTTAGTTAATGTCCACATTTCATCATCAACTAACAATTCTAATTTATCAGAATGATATCTAATTTCTTCAAAGAATGGTTTTACTTCATTACAATACGCAGCAGCTTGTTTTTCGGCATCAGTAAGTAAATTTGCTTTTTTACGAGCTTCAATCATTGCATCGATTTTAGAATTAATTCCTTCAATATGTCCAGAAATATCTTTAATCATCTTAATTTGCTCTTTTGCAATAACTTCAAAATCTTTACCAAAAATTTCTTTTAAACCTCTTACATTATCAATTAATGTATTTTGATATTTTATAGCAGTAGGAACTACATGATTACGAGCAATATCACCAAGAACTCTTCCTTCAATTTGAATTTTCTTAGTATATTCTTCCAATTCAATTTCATAACGAGATTCAACTTCTATATGGTTCATTACTCCCATTTCTTCAAAAAGAGCAATTGCTTTTTTGGAAACTTTTGCCTTTAAAGCTTCAGGAGTAGTTTTATGATTACTTAAACCTCTTTTCTTAGCTTCTTTTTCCCAAGCTTCACTATATCCATCTCCTTCAAAAAGAATAGCTTTTGTTCCTTTAATATATTCTCTTAAAACATTAAAGATGGCATCATCCTTCTTCATGTCTTTCTTTTCTATCAAGGCATCAACCTCAGCTTTAAAGTCTTTCAACTGTTTTGCTACAATAGTATTTAAAGTAGTCATTGAAACTGCACAGTTTGCAGTAGAACCTACAGCTCTAAATTCAAATTTATTACCAGTAAAAGCAAAAGGAGAAGTTCTGTTTCTATCCGTATTATCTAAAAGTAAATCTGGAATTTTACCAACAACATTCAACTTTAAATCTGTTTTTTCTTCAGGAGATAATTTTCCTTTAGAAACACCTTCTAATTCTTCTAATACTTTCGTTAATTGTTGCCCAATAAATACCGAAATAATTGCTGGCGGCGCTTCATTTGCCCCTAAACGATGATCGTTACTTGCAGACGCAATAGAAGCTCTTACTAATTCTTCATTATCATGAACCGCTTTTATTGTATTGATGAAAAACGTTAAGAATTGTAAGTTACTCATAGGCGTTTTACCTGGACTTAATAAATTAATTCCAGTATCTGTAGCTAACGACCAGTTATTGTGTTTTCCTGAACCATTTACTCCTTTAAAAGGTTTTTCATGAAATAAAACTTTAAAATCATGTCGTTCTGCAACTTTTTGCATTACATCCATTAATAAAGAGTTATGGTCAACCGCTAAATTAGTTTCTTCAAAAATTGGAGCCAACTCAAATTGATTTGGCGCAACTTCATTGTGACGTGTTTTTACTGGAATACCTAATAACATACATTGATTTTCCAAATCTCTCATGTATTGTAAAACACGTGTTGGAATTGAACCAAAATAATGATCATCTAATTGTTGTCCTTTAGCAGAAGTATGACCCAATAATGTTCTACCAGTAGCCATTAAATCTGGACGAGAAGAAGCTAAAGCAGCATCAACTAAAAAATATTCTTGTTCCCAACCTAAAGTTGGTGTTATCTTTTTTACGTTTTTATCAAAATATTTTGCAACATCTGTCGCAGCAGCATCAATAGCAGTCAATGCTCTTAATAAAGGTGTTTTATTATCTAAAGCTTCACCAGTGTAAGAAACAAAAACCGTTGGAATACATAAAGTTGTTCCAAAAATAAATGCTGGAGATGTTGGATCCCAAGCTGTATAACCACGTGCTTCGAATGTATTTCTAATTCCACCATTTGGGAAAGAAGAAGCATCTGGTTCTTGTTGAACTAACTGCGTTCCTCCAAATTTTTCTACAGGATCACTTCCATCCATAGAGGTTTCAAAGAAAGCATCATGCTTTTCTGCAGTAGTACCAGTTAACGGTTGAAACCAGTGTGTATAATGTGTAACATTTTTAGACAAAGCCCATTCTTTCATTCCCATTGCAATATGCTCTGCAATTTTTCTGTCAATTTTAGTTCCATGCTGCACTGCGCTTTGAACTGCTTTATATGCTTCACCGGTTAAGAAAAGACGCATTGCCTTATCATTAAAAACATTTGAACCAAAAATCTTAGACTTTCTGTCTAATTCTTCCACAATAACAGGTTTTCTACCTGATGCGCTTTGTAAAGCTTGAAATCTTAAAGTTGCCATAAAATAAATTTTAGAATATTTAACCCCATTATTTTGATGCAAATATACTTAAAATAATTAAATAAAATATTTTAACCCTGTTTTTTATAGGGGTAATATTAAAATTAAGTGTATTTAAATGATCTTTACCCATAAAAAAAGCTCAACGTTAGCTGAGCTTTATATTTTACTTAATATTATTACATTTTAATTTTTGTAATTTTAGATTCATCTAAATTATAGTGTTCAACAACCGAATCATAATCGTTAAAATTAACTGCATCTGGGTTTTTATTTCCAAAATATGCAGGAATAATCACAACTCTAAAAACTTGATCTAACTTATATGAATTTGATAATCCAGGTAAATCGTATCCAAACAAATTAACTTGAGCATCATATCTTGTAAAGTCGTTATCGTAACCAAAATCTAAAGTACCATTATTAAAATAATATGTTTCAGGCATTGGTTTCCAAACATCTCCAGAAGAACCATAACTTGCTAAACGATACACTAAAACCATATCTGAAGAATAAATAGTATGTGGAAAGTTTAATACTACACTATATCCGCTGCCTGAATAAAAATCAACATTTGAATATTCAAAAACTTCACTTATAGTATCGTAATCTACATTATCAGATACAACTACATCTTCTCTAACACAACTTTGTAACGTTATCATCCCAATAAGCGCTATCAATAAAGTAATTTTCCTCATAACTATATTTTTTTTAAGATTAATATAGCTTCAATAATTCAATAGTCATGCCAAAACATTTTTTCTTAAGTTTGTAGTCTTTAAAAGAATTAAAAAAATGGGAAGAAATAACGAACGAAACATAAAAAAGCATAACGATAAATTACACAAGGAACAAGATAAAGCCAAAGCTAAGAAGGTTGCCCGTGCTGAAAAATTAAAAGAAATTACCCGTAAATTTAACGAGAATAAAAAAATATAAAAACCTTTCATTTCTGAAAGGTTTTCTATTGCTTATTTAATAATCATTTGACAAGATGCTTCGTTCTTCGCATTGACAAACCGCTTACATATTCCTTCTGTACTGCCCACCAACTTCGAATAATCCTGAAGTAATTTGACCAAGTGTACAATATTTGGTAGCATCCATCAATAACTCAAATAAATTTTCGTTTTTAATAGCTGCTTCTTGTAATAGATTAATTTGCTCTTTTACTTTATCCGCATTACCTAGATGTAAATTTTCTAAAGTTTTAATTTGGAATAACTTCTCTTCTTCAGTTGCTCGAATTACTTCGGCAGGAATTACTGTCGGTGAACCTTTTGAACTTAAGAACGTATTTACTCCAATAATTGGGAATTCACCGGTATGTTTCAACGTTTCATAATATAAAGACTCTTCTTGTATTTTACTTCTTTGATACATGGTCTCCATTGCACCAAGAACCCCACCTCTTTCGGTAATTCTATCAAATTCTGTTAAAACAGCTTCCTCAACCAAATCAGTTAATTCTTCTATTATAAACGAACCTTGAATTGGATTTTCGTTTTTCGCTAAACCTAATTCCTTATTAATAATCAACTGAATTGCCATTGCTCTACGCACTGATTCTTCTGTTGGAGTTGTAATCGCTTCATCATATGCATTGGTATGCAACGAATTACAGTTGTCATAAATTGCATATAACGCTTGTAAGGTTGTACGAATATCATTGAAGTCGATTTCTTGAGCATGTAAAGAACGTCCTGATGTTTGAATATGGTATTTCAACATTTGAGCTCTTTCATTTGCCCCGTATTTTAACTTCATAGCTTTTGCCCAAATTTTACGAGCTACACGACCAATAACAGCATATTCTGGATCAATTCCGTTGGAGAAGAAAAATGATAAATTTGGCCCAAATGCATTAATATCCATTCCTCTACTTAAATAATACTCAACATATGTAAATCCATTTGCTAAAGTAAACGCTAATTGTGTAATAGGATTGGCACCAGCTTCTGCAATATGATATCCTGAAATAGAAACCGAATAGAAATTACGAACATTTTCTTTAATGAAATATTCTTGAACATCTCCCATTAAACGTAATGCAAACTCAGTTGAAAAAATACAGGTATTTTGCGCTTGATCTTCTTTTAAAATATCCGCCTGAACTGTTCCACGAACTTGTGCTAAGGTTTTTATTTTAATGTCGTTGTATACCTCTGCTGGTAACACTTGATCTCCCGTAACACCCAAAAGCATCAATCCTAAACCATCGTTTCCTTCTGGTAAAGCTCCGTTATAAGTAGGCCTTTCGGTTCCTTTTTCTTTGTAAATGGCTTTAATTTTAGCTTCAACCTCAGCTTCTAAACCGTTCTCTTTTATATATTTTTCACAATTTTGATCAATTGCAGCATTCATAAAGAATCCTAGTAACATAGGTGCTGGTCCATTGATTGTCATAGAAACCGAAGTTGCTGGGTGACTTAAATCAAATCCAGAATATAATTTCTTCGCATCATCTAAACAACAAATCGAAACTCCTGCATTTCCAATTTTACCATAAATATCAGGTCTGTGATCTGGATCATTACCGTATAAAGTTACCGAGTCAAAAGCAGTTGATAAACGCTTTGCTGGCATACCTAAAGAAACATAGTGAAAACGTCTGTTTGTTCTTTCTGGCCCACCTTCTCCTGCAAACATACGTGTTGGATCTTCACCTTCACGTTTGAATGGATATAATCCTGATGCAAATGGAAATTCACCTGGTACATTTTCTTGCAAATTCCATTTTAAAATATCGCCCCAAGCTTGATACTTTGGTAAAGCAATTTTAGGAATTTGAGAATGCGAAAGCGATTCTGTATGTGTTGCAATTTTAATTTCCTTATCACGAACTTTAAAGCTGTAAACCGGATTTTTATATTTATTTACTTTTTCATCCCAAGTTTGAATTACTTCCCAATTGTATGGATCTAAATTCATTTTCACTCGGTCGAATTCTTTAACTAATAAAGAAACGAATTCTTTGTTTGAGTCATTAATTTGCAAAGACTCTTCAATAATTCCTGCTTTATCAAATTGAGGTAAATTTCCGTTAACTGATTCGATTGTTTTGAAAATTCCGTATAGTTTTTGAGCCACTTCAACTTGCGTTAAAACAGTTTCATCATACTTACGATTATTTTCTGCAATTTCAGATAAGTAACGCGTTCTATGCGGAGGAATTACGAAAATTTTCTCGCTCATTTCACGTGTAATCTCAAAAGTAGATTTTAGATCAGATTCTGTTTTCTCTACAATTTTATCCATTATAGACTTATACAACGTATTCATTCCTGGATCATTGAACTGAGAAGCAATAGTTCCAAAAACGGGCATTTCATCTGGATTTATATCCCAAAGATTATGATTACGCTGGTATTGTTTTTTCACATCGCGAATTGCATCAAGCGCTCCACGTTTGTCAAATTTATTTAAAGCTACTAAATCGGCGAAATCAAGCATGTCAATTTTCTCTAATTGAGTTGCAGCACCAAATTCTGGAGTCATAACATAAAGAGAAACATCAGAATGATCCATAATTTCAGTATCACTTTGTCCAATTCCAGAAGTTTCTAAAACAATTAAATCATATTTAGCTGCTTTTAAAACTTGAATCGCTTCAGCCACATATTTAGACAAAGCTAAGTTAGATTGACGAGTTGCTAACGAACGCATGTATACTCTAGAATTATTAATAGCATTCATACGAATTCTATCCCCTAGAAGCGCTCCTCCTGTTTTACGTTTTGAAGGATCGACTGAAATTAATCCGATAGTTTTCTCTGGAAAATCAATTAAAAATCGACGAACTAATTCATCAACTAAAGATGATTTTCCTGCTCCTCCTGTTCCTGTAATTCCAAGAACCGGAATTTTAGACGTTTCGTTTGTTTTGTGAATTTTCTCTAAAGTTGCTTTTGCAATTTCAGGGAAATTTTCAGCTGCCGAAATAACACGAGCAATTTCTCTTGGGTTTTTATTTTCTAAATGATCTGCTTCAGTTGTTAGTTTATCTCCAATTGGATAATCAGCACGTTTTACCAAATCATTAATCATTCCTTGAAGACCCATTGCTCGGCCGTCGTCTGGAGAATATACTTTTTCAATACCATAAGCATGAAGTTCTTCAATCTCTACAGGGAGAATAACTCCGCCTCCACCAGCAAATATTTTAATGTGTCCTGCTCCTTTTTCAGTTAGTAAATCGAACATGTATTTTAAATATTCGGTATGACCACCTTGATAAGAAGTCATTGCAATAGCATTTGCATCTTCTTGAATAGCTGTATTTACAACCTCTTCTACACTTCTATCATGCCCTAAATGAATTACTTCACACCCAGTAGCCTGGATAATTCTTCTCATTATGTTAATAGCCGCATCATGTCCATCAAAAAGAGATGCCGCAGTAACAATTCTTACTTTATTATTAGGGATATAAGGTTGTTGTTGTTCCATATGTAATTTTATATAAAATTAAAGCGTGCAATTTACGAATTTAATAATTTTTATTCCACACTTTTCAATAGATTTTATGGCTTTTTAAAAAAAGATACTATATTTGATTTATTAAAGAAAAAAAGATTTTTATGAAAAAGATTACACTGAGTTTATTCGCTTTTACATTATTTGGATGCGCAGAAATGCAACAAGTTCTCGATCAATTACCACAAGAAACAGTTGGGTTGAGTCAATTAGATATTTCTAATGGGTTAAAAGAAGCTTTAGATAAAGGAATTGATCAACAAGTATCAAAACTTACAGCAACTGACGGTTTTTTTAAAAATGAAGCTGTTAAAATTTTATTGCCTGAAGAACTACAAACAGTAGACACAAAATTACGTCAAATAGGTTTATCAAGTTTAGCTGATGAAGGTTTAAAAGTACTTAATAGAGCAGCTGAAGATGCCGTAAAAGAAGCTACTCCTATTTTTGTAGATGCGGTTAAAAATATGTCGTTTAATGATGCTAAGAATATATTAATGGGAGACAATACTGCGGCAACAACTTATTTACAAAGTTCAACATCTACAGCATTGTATGGAAAATTTAATCCTGTAATTAAAAATTCATTCGCTAAAGTAGGAGCAGATAAAGTTTGGACAAATATTATTACTAAATACAATGCTATTCCATTTGTAAACAAAGTAAACCCAGACTTAACAGACTATACTACCAATAAAGCAATGGAAGGTGTATTTAAAATGATTGCAGTTGAAGAGCAAAATATTAGAGGTAATTTTAGCGCAAGATCTTCTGATTTACTGAAAAAAGTTTTTGCCTTACAAGACAAAAAATAGTTTATAAAATTTTAGCATTCAATAACATACATATAACAAAACCTTAACATAAAACAAAAAAAATATTTAGATATTTGCAGTGTTATAAAAGAAGAAATTCTCATATTTGGTTAGGTTAGTTAGAAAAAATATCCACGTCTTAGGGCGTGGTTTTTTTATGCAATACGATTATGCAATTCTTTGAAATATTTAAAAGCCTTTAATAATCTAGAACCATACCACGAAAACATTTCCCCATCTACAAAAACCGTAATGGCATGATGGGTAAATCGTCCTATTTCAAATGCGTGTTCGTCTTTGAAAGGGAAAGGTTCAGAAGAAAGAAAAACATAGTCTGGATCACCTTCTAAACGAATTTTCTTCAACTCAACTTCTGGATAACGCCCTTCTTTTGTTAGATAAATATTCTGGAAATGATTCAATTTCAATAACTCATTAATAAACGTGTTATTTCCTGCTACCATGTATGGATTAGCCCAAATAAAATAAGCTGCTTTTTTAATTGGTTTATTTTGTATAAAATTTTGGAAATCTTGATATGCAAAATTGATTTTATCCATCCATTTTTGAGCATTTGTTCGTTTATTGAAAATTTCTCCAAAATCTCGTATCATATGATTGTTATCTTCAATAGAATAAATATCGGTAACCCAAACCGGACAAATTTGTCTTAATTCTTCAACAATTTCTTTCGTATTTTCTTCTTTATTACAAATGACAATATCGGGTTGAAGCGCTTTTATTTTATCAAATTTGATATTTTTTGTTCCGCCAACAATCGCTTTTGTAGCTTTAAAATAAATAGGATGAATACAAAATTTAGTTATACCAACAATAGAATCTTCCAAGCCCAAATCAACTAATAATTCAGTTTGAGAAGGCACTAAAGAAACAATTCGTTTTGGAACTGACTCAAAAGTATGCGAAATTCCTATTTGATCTGTAAAAGATTTTATCACTTATTTATTTTCTAAAATAAACTTCATTTCTTGCTGCAACTTCAAAGCTTCTTCTCTCGCTTTTTCAGCAAAATCAATTTCATTTGAAGCATAAATAATTCCACGAGAAGAATTTATCAATAACCCAACATTCTCGTTCATTCCGTATTTACAAACTTCAGATAAACTTCCGCCTTGCGCACCAACCCCTGGAACTAGTAAAAAACTATTTGGAACCATTTTTCTAATTTCGGTAAAATATTCTGCTTTGGTAGCACCAACAACATACATCAAATTTTCAGAATTTTTCCAACTTTTAGAAGTTTCTAAAACTGTTTTATACAACTCTTTACCCTCTACTTTTTTTGTTTGAAAATCATAAGCACCTTCATTAGACGTTAAAGCCAACATAATTGTATGCTTATTTTCAAAAGCTAAAAAAGGCTCAACAGAATCTTTCCCCATATAAGGCGCAACGGTAACCGAGTCAAAATTTAAATCTTCGAAAAAAGCTTTCGCATACATTGAAGAAGTATTTCCAATATCTCCTCGTTTTGCATCGGCAATGGTAAAAATTTCAGGATACTTTTCGTTGATATAATTAATTGTTTTTTCTAAAGATTGCCAACCTTTAATTCCAAAAGCTTCATAAAAAGCAGTATTTGGTTTATATGAAACACATAAATCGTGCGTTGCATCAATAATTGCTTTATTAAATTCGAAAATTGGATCTTCAGTATTCAATAAATGTTTTGGAATTTTATTTAAATCGACATCTAAACCAATACATAAGAATGATTTTTTAGATTGAATTTGTTGTTCTAGTTGTTGTGTTGTCATTGTAAATTAACTTAATACAAAAATGCAAAATATATTTAAAAGTAGGCTATAAAAAAAGCCTCAATAAATGAGGCTTGTATTTATAAATTAAAAAACATCATGTTCTTTTAATTTTTCAGTATTGTTAACCAATTGAAGTTCATCGATAAACTTCTGAATTTTACCGTTCATAACTCCGTCCATATCAAAAACATCTAAACCAATTCGATGATCTGTTACACGACCTTGAGAATAATTATAGGTTCTAATTTTTGCCGAACGGTCTCCAGAACTTACTTGAGAAGTACGTTTAACAGCATCTTCTGCTTGTTTGATAGCTAATTCTTTTTCATACAAACGAGAACGTAATACAATAAATGCTTTGTCCTTATTTTTATGCTGAGATTTTTGATCTTGACATTGGGCCACTAAACCTGTTGGAATATGCGTTAAACGAACTGCCGATTTTGTTGTATTTACTGATTGACCTCCAGGACCTGACGAACAAAAGAAATCAACACGAACATCGTTCATATCAATTTGTACATCAAACTCTTCTGCTTCTGGTAAAACCATAACTGTAGCTGCCGAAGTATGCACACGACCTTGAGTTTCCGTTTGAGGAACACGTTGTACACGATGCACACCAGCTTCAAACTTTAATGTTCCATATACATCTTCACCTGTAACTTCAAAAATAACCTCTTTGAAACCTCCAGAAGTTCCTTCACTTACATCTACAACAGAAGTTCGCCAGCCTCTAGCCTCGCAATACTTCGTATACATACGAAATAAATCTCCTGCAAAAATAGAAGCTTCATCTCCACCAGTACCAGCACGAATTTCAACCATAACGTTTTTAGCATCTTCTGGATCTTTAGGGATTAGCATAAATTTTATTTCCTCTTCTAATTCAGGAATTCTTTCTTTTGCTTCTTCCATTTGCATTTTGGCCATTTCAACCATCTCGGCATCAGAACCATCTGCAAGAATTTCTTGTGCTTCTTGAATATTAGCATCAAGAGTTATATATTCTTCACGCTTATCAACTAAAGCTTTTAAATCTTTATATTCTTTGTTCAGTTGCACATAACGTTTTTGATCGGCAATAATATCTGGCTGAATAATCAAATCTGATACTTCGTCGAAACGTTGTTTAACATATTGCAATCTATCTAACATAGTACTGTCTTATTTTTGGAGTGCAAAGTTAAGAAAAAAAAAATTCAGTTTATCGTGTTCTATCGTGAGTTTTTTTTAAGTTGAAAATCAGCACAATAAAAAGTTTATTTGAATTTAATCTAAATAAGTTTTGTTGTTTAAATTTTCTTCAATATTTTTGCGCAATTATTTTTATTAAATCTAAATAAGTAGTTAAAAGTAAATTTAACAATATATAGATTATTTTAAACAGTCTCTTCAGGTATGTTAAAAATGTTTCTTTTGAAGTTATTGAAAATTGCATGGTAGATTGAGAAAAATTAAAACCTCATCCCTAAGCAGAATTTATGAATGTAATTGCTCTAATCTAAATGGATAAACAACTAAGGAAGCTTCAGTTGGGTACGAATAAATATGTATACCTATGTATATTAACAATTGTAACAAAATTATTAAAATAAATCATATAGAACAAAGACAAATATTAACATTATTAATAAATTATAATTCACCATATTCTTTAAAAAATGAAACAAGCAACTATTAGAAATTTACATCGCGATTTAGGTTATTTTTATTTAGGCCTTATTATTACGTTTGCCTTTTCTGGAATTTTAATGAATCATCGAGAAAATTGGCATCCAGATAAATATACTATTGAGGCTAAAGCAATTGAAATATTATTACCTGAAGAATCACAAATTAATGATGCCTATGCTGAAAATCTAGCCAAAGAACTAAACATTAATGACAAAGTAAAACGCCATATGGTTAGAAAAGGTAAATTTAAAATGCAATTTGAAAATACTGAAGTAGAAATTGATCTAAAATCTGGTAAAGGAGAAATTATTCATTTTTTAAAAACTCCAGTTATAAGTCAAGCAATGAAATTACATAAGTCAACTTCTAATTGGTGGATTTATTTTTCTGATATTTTTGGCCTTTCATTAATATGTATAGCCGTAACAGGAGCAATGATGGTTAAACATGGAAAACACACATTTAAGCGAAGAGGTTGGAAACTAGCTATCGTAGGTTTACTCTTCCCTATTCTGTTTTTATTATTTTTAAGTTAGTATGAAGCTCCTCAACTAAAAATGGTTGGGGAGTTTTTTAAAGTAAATAACACTAAAAAGTTAAACAAAATACAAAAAACATTCTAGTTGGTATTTTTTATTTAAATTTGTAACATGAAACAAGATTTAAAATCAGAACTAACAAAAAAAATAATTATTGATGAAGCATTTAAACTGTTTTATGAAAATGGTTTTAAAAGCACGAGCATCGATAAAATAATGAACGCAAGTGCTCTAACAAAAGGTGCTTTCTATCATCATTATAAAAGCAAAAAAGAATTAGGTCTTGAAGTTATTAGTTTAAAATTACAAAAAAGAGTTCATCAAGGAATGATTATTCCGTTAAAAGATTCTGGTGATGCCTTAAAAATTTTAGAATTAACTTTCTTAAATCGAATAAAATCTTTTCCATTATACGACAAACAACATGGTTGCCCAATGAATAATTTTATAAATGAAATTGGCGATTATGAAATAGCCTACCAAAGTGCTTTAAAAAAAATTATAGAAAACTGGAAAGCGGAATTAGTTACATTAATTGAACGTGGACAAAGAGAAAATTCAATTAAAAATAATATTTCTAGTCAGGCAGTTGCTGTATATTTAATTAGTGCTTTTGAAGGAATAAGAGGTATACGAAAACTATATCAAGACGATTTGATTCTTGACGAATATTTAAACGGCCTTTCATTATACCTAAATCAATTAAAACCATAATTTTTTTAAATAAAAACATACCTTTTAGTATGTTTTATAAATAAACAAAAATGAATCATTCAAAAAGTGACAGAAGGAATTTTATTAAAAAATCTGCCTTATTAGGTTTAACAAGTTTAGCCGTTCCAAATTTAACATTTTCATCAAACAACCAAGATAATATGCTAGAAAACAATTTAAAAAAACGACCAAAAGTTTTATTTTTTGATGTTAACGAAACATTGTTAGATTTAACTGCTATGAAAGAAAGCGTAGGAAATGCAATAGGAGGTAGAAAAGACTTGTTGCAATTATGGTTTACAACAATGCTTCAATATTCATTAGTAACTACAGTAGGAAACCAGTACAATGATTTTGGAATTATTGGTGCGGCAGCTTTGCAAATGGTAGCTTTAAATAACGGAATAGAACTAACGGATGAACAAGCTAAAGAAGCTATTTTAGGTCCTATACGTTCTTTACCAGCTCATCCAGAAGTAAAACAAGCACTAACACAATTAAAAAAAGCAGGTTATAAATTAGTTTCCTTTACCAATTCATCTAATATAGGCGTAGAAACTCAATTTAAAAATGCTGGATTATTAGACTATTTCGACGAACGTTTAAGTATTGAAGATATAGGTAAATTTAAACCTCATGCAGATGCATATACTTGGGCTGCTAGAAAAATAGGTGTAGAAAAAAGCGAATGCATGTTAATCGCTGCTCATGGTTGGGATATTGCCGGAGCACTTTGGGCAAATTGGAGAGGTGCATTTGTAAGCAGACCGGGAGCACAATTGTATCCGTTAGCAGAAAAACCAGAAATTAATGAGCCTAATCTAAAACTAATTGCTGAAAAACTAATCTCTTTACAATAAAACGAAACACTAATTAAAATGATAACAATGAAAATCAAGTATTTAATTTTAAGCACAAGTATTTTACTATTCTTAGGATGTAAAGATGTAAAAAACGAATCTACAAAAGAACAAGAAATGAAAACTGAAACAACAGAAAATCAATCAGCAGAAAGACCGTTAGAAACTGATTTAAACAACCGAATGACTGACTTTGGCAAAAAAGCAGATGCTGAAAAAAAACAAATTTACGCGGAAGGTTTAAAATTTTTAGAAGATAGTAAAATTGTTGAAAACGCATTACAAGTAGGTGAAACTGCAATAGATTTTAAACTAAAAAATGCAACAGGCAAAGAAGTTTCTTTATATGAGGAATTAAAAAAAGGACCGGTAATTTTAATGTGGTACCGTGGCGGATGGTGTCCATATTGTAATTTAACATTACATCACATGCAAGAAGCACTTCCTGAATTTCAAAAATATGGCGCTAATTTATTAGCTCTTTCTCCAGAAGTTCCAGACAGTTCTATTACTACAAAACAAAAAAACGAATTACAATTTGAAATATTAAGTGATATAGATAATGTAGTGGCTAATAAATACAAAGTAGTTCATAAACTTACAGACGATGTAGCTAAAATTTATGAAGAAAGTTTTGGTTTAAGTGAATATAACGGAAACTCTAAAAACGAATTACCATTAGGAGCAACTTATATCATAGGACAAGATAAAGTTATAAAATATGCATTTTTAGATGCAGATTACAGAAAAAGAGCAGAACCAAAAGATTTAATAGCGTTTCTAAAAAAAATGAAATAGTATTGATTTAGTAGAAAGAAAAAAACCTCATTATTAATGAGGTTTTTTATTATATAATTATCTCCTTAGTTTTTCATTGGGATATTCTCCAAAACCTCTAATACAAATTTCCAATATTTTTGAGCAGAAGAAATACTTGCTCTTTCATCTGGGCTATGCGCACCTTTTATGGTTGGTCCAAAAGAAATCATGTCCATTTCTGGATAATTAGTTCCTAAAATTCCACATTCTAAACCTGCATGACAAGCAACAACATCAGCTTTTTTACCATTTTGTTTTTCGTAAATAGAACTTAAAACATCAAGTATTTCCGATTTTGCATTAGGCGTCCAACCTGGGTAACTTCCAGAAAATTCCACTTCACAACCCATTAATTCAAATGCTGAACGTAATGAATTTGCTAAATCAAACTTAGCTGTTTCAACAGAAGAACGTGTTAAACATTGCACACTCAGTTTTCCATCGCCCACAATTACTTTTGCAATATTGTTTGATGTTTCCACTAAATTATCAAAATCAGCACTCATTCTATACACTCCGTTATGCGCAGTATATAAGGCTCTTACCAAAAAGTATTGTGCCATTGGCGGCATTACTTTAGCAGGAGTTTTCTCTGATTTATCAATTAGAATTTCTAAATTTGGTTCTGTAGTTTTTAATTCTGTTTTTATTTCATTGATGATTTCTTGCATGTCAAACACAAAAGCTTCATCGTAAACATTTGCAATAATAACTTCGGCAACACTTTCTCTAGGAATTGCATTACGCAAACTTCCTCCTTTTATAGATGCAATTTGCAATCCAAAATCGTCATAACCGTTAAACAATAAACGATTCATGATTTTGTTCGCATTTCCTAATCCTTTGTGGATATCCATTCCGCTGTGTCCACCATTTAAACCTTTTACAGTAATGGTATAACCAACTGCAATTTCAGGAGCATCTTCTTCATCGTATTCAGCTGTAGCGGTAACATCAATTCCCCCAGCACATCCAATATCAATTTCATCGTCTTCTTCCGTGTCTAAATTTAAAAGAATTTCTCCTTCTAACATTCCACCTTGTAATCCCATTGCACCTGTCATTCCTGTTTCTTCATCAATCGTAAATAAAGCTTCAATTGCAGGATGCTTAATTGTTGTACTTTCTAAAACTGCCATAATTGTTGCTACTCCTAACCCATTATCGGCTCCAAGAGTAGTTCCGTTTGCACGAACCCAGTCTCCATCTACATACATTTCAATTCCTTGTGTATCGAAATCAAAAACAGTATCGTTATTTTTTTGGTGCACCATGTCTAAATGCGATTGCATTACAATGGTTTTTCTATTTTCCATTCCAGCAGAAGCCGGTTTTTTTATAATTACATTTCCTACGTGATCTTTTATGGTTTCAAATCCTAACTTCTTTCCAAAATCCATCATAAAAGCAATTACACGCTCTTCTTTTTTAGACGGACGAGGCACTGCATTTAAATCGGCAAATTTATTCCAAAGTTCTTTTGGTTCAAGGTTTCTAACTTCTTGGCTCATTCTTTTTGTAGTTTTAAAGTGTCAAAGTACAAAGTTACAAAGTTTAATTTCTTTATGAATTGATTTGTAATTATATTTACTTTTTAAATGATACCGTGAAAAGAAAACAAATTCTAACAATGCTTTTATTTGTCCAAATTATTTTGGTTAAAACCTTGGCGTTTTTTCCTGAATTTGTGGAAAATTGGTACAGCAAAGGTTTGTATCCTAAAATTGCTTTTGTTTCTCGAAATCTTTTTGGAAATATTCCTTTTTCAATTGGCGATGTTATTTATTATATTTTAATTTTTTTATTGCTACGATGGATTTGGAACCACCGAAAAGGATTTTGGAAAAACTGGAAAACAAACGGATTAACAGTTTTAAGTTGGTTTTCTATCTTCTATTTTTTCTTTCATTTTTTATGGGGAATGAATTATTACAGAATTCCTTTACACGAAAAATTAAATATTGACAAAGAATATACTTTAGCCGAACTAGAAGCATTTACCGAAAAAATGATTGCCAAAACAAATGCAATTCAATTATCGATAACCAAAAACGATACAATTGCAGTTCACATTCCTTATTCTAATGATGAAATATTTGAATTGGCACAAAATGGCTATAAAAATTTACCTGAAGCTTTAAACGACTTTCAATACAAATACAAAAGCACAAAAGCGTCATTATTTAGTTATCCGTTAAGTTATATGGGTTTTGGAGGTTATTTGAATCCGTTTACCAATGAAGCACAGGTTAATATTTTAAAACCAAAATACAGTTTGCCTTTAACCATTACGCATGAAATGGCTCACCAAACCGGAATAGGAAGTGAAAGTGAATGCAATTTTATAGGTTTTATTGCCGCTTCTAAAAATGACGATTTGTATTTTCAATATGCTGCATACACTACTATTGTTCGTTATTGCCTAAGCAATTTAGAAAAAACACAAGAAGGAAGTTTAGAAAAATTTCTAAAAACTATAAACAAAGGGGTCTTGAAAAACTTTGACGAAAACGAACAGTTTTGGGAAAAGTACCACACGCCTATTGATACTGCTTTTGAAATTTTTTACGACAATTTTTTAAAAGCGAACCAACAACAAGATGGCTTAGAAAGTTACAGCAAGTTTGTTGGGTTGATGATTGGGTATGAGAAAATTAGTGAGCAGAAATAAGTTGGCAGTTTTCAGTTAATACTTTGTAATAGTATATGACAATTATAATAGTAATAACTTAAAACCATTAAATCATTTGGTTTAACAATCTTAATGACTTTCCAACTATATTTTTCAACATGATAATTCTTAATACGAAAAGGAGAGTCATCTTTTAATTTTATAGTTGGGAGTGAATTTTCATCTATAAATTGCTCAACAATAATACCAGTTGAATTAGTTAGATTATTTTCTCTTTGAATATTTCTAACAATCATTCCAACAACTAGTTCTTGCCATGAAACATCAATCCACTCTGAAGAATCAAGAATTTTATGTACTTCATCAATGGTATGTTGAACTTTTAATATTTGTTTACTTTTTTGCTCTTTAACCTTTCTTGTTAAAGCAATCTCACCTGAAACTTCTGGTATATAATTTAAAAAAAAATCTTCCCAATCTTGAATAGATTTTTCAATTAATTCATTAAAATCACAAATGAAATTATCATTAAAATCTACTATATCAGCCATAAATTGAACATTAGAATCCATTGGATTATGACAAACCTTCGACAAGGGCAAATTTATATTCCATGATTTTCTAATATTTGTAATTTTTGGGTCTAATTTTGATCGTTTTGAATTAGTAGGATAAACATGCTTTACAGAGTTACATAAATCAACTATTATACTTAAGTATCTTGAGTTATTAATATTATCTTCTACTAGTTGTTTGTTTAAATCCTTTTTAATAATATAATCTATTGTTTTATCTTTTAAATTAGCTAGGTTATGGATAACACTTAGCATTTTGTTATATGTTGCTAGCATTTCATTTTTACTTATTTCACCTCCGCCAAAAGTAATAACCGAATGTCTTTTTCCTTCTTTAACGAACTCTTTTGTTTTTATTTCGACTTCATTATATGAAGAAAAATGAGCATCAATTGAGCTATATAAAACACTTATTTTTAATTCTAAATTATTAAAGTCCATAACTAAATCTCATCACTAGTAAAACTGGTCAATTGTTTCTTTTTATACGGACGAATAATTAAACGCGCTTCTCTATCGAAACGTATGTAATTATACACCCAATTTAAAAACACAACGGCTTTATTTTTAAAACCAATTAATGAAAACAAGTGAACAAACATCCAAACAAACCAAGCAAAAATACCGCTGAATTTGTAGTTTTTTAAATCAACAACAGCTTTGTTTCTACCAATAGTTGCCATTGAACCTTTGTCTTTATACACAAAAGGCTTCATTGCTTTTTTATTGATATGACGTACTAAATTTTCTGCTAAATGACGGCCTTGTTGCATGGCTGGTTGTGCCATCATAGGATGTCCTTGCGGATATTCCTCTGAACACATGGAAGCAATATCGCCAATGGCAAAAATATTCTCATAACCTTCTGCCTGATTGAATTCGTTTACTTTTATTCGTTCTGCTCTTTCAACTAAACAAGAAGCATCTAATCCATTAACTAAAGCTCCTTGTACACCAGCTGTCCAAATAACCGTTGCGCTATCAAAAGACAAATCGGAATTTGTGGTTACAATTCGTGTATCGTAACCCGTTACACGAACGTTTTTCCAAACACTAACACCTAATTTTACCAAAAACTCTTCTGCTTTTTCAGAAGCGTGTTCGCTCATGGTATTTAAAATTCTATCACCACTTTGAATAAGGTTGATTTCCATTTTACGAACATCCAAATCAGGATAATCTTTGGGAAGAATGGCTTTTTTCATTTCGGCTAAAGCTCCTGCAAGTTCAACTCCTGTTGGTCCGCCACCTACTAACACGAAATTCATTAAACTATGACGTTCCTCAATATCATTTGTCAACAAGGCTTGCTCAAAGTTTTCTAAAATAAGACTACGAATGTTTAACGATTGCGGAATGGTTTTCATAGCCATACAATTGCGTTCCATTTCTTTATTTCCAAAAAAGTTGGTTTTAGAGCCAGTTGCCATCACCAAATAATCGTATTTAAGTTCGCCAATGTCGGCAAATACTTTACAGTTTTTAGTATCAATTTCACGAACTTCAGCTAATCGAAAGTAAAAATTTTCAAATTCCTGTACTACTTTTCGAATAGGGTATGCAATAGAATCGGGTTCTAAACCTCCTGTTGCCACTTGGTATAATAAAGGTTGGAAATTATGGTAATTGTGTTTGTCTAACAAAACCACTTGCACCTTTTTATTTCTTAGTTTCTTTGCTAAAGCAATACCAGCAAAACCACCACCTATAATAACTATTCGAGGAAAACTTGAACGAGGAATATTCATTTGAAAATTTTAATAAATGTACTACAAATATACAAAGATTGTTTCGAAAGAATTTATTTGTGAACTGAATTTATTATTTGATATTTACTTCTATTTAATAGCCCAGATGGAAGTGGTATCCTTTTTAATAGCTTTATTAAAGCTATTAAAAAGATATAACGGACAGCTGGAAAAAGCTTCTAAAAATTATCAGTATTATTGTAACAACTTAAACAGATTAACTACTTATAAGGTATGAGTGAAGCTTCGGAAGAACAGTTTGTGAAACTTTTACAGGAAAATCAGAATATTGTCCACAAAATATGTAGGCTGTATACGCATGACCAAGATTCTCATAACGATTTGTTTCAAGAAATAACGATTCAGTTATGGAAAGCGTATCCTAATTTTAGAGGCGATTCTAAATTTACTACTTGGGCGTATCGTGTAGGATTGAATACTGCAATTACCCTTTACAGAAAAAAGAAGAAAACAATTAATACTATTGAGTTTGACAATACTTTTCATAAAGTAAAACAAGAAGATTACAACTTTGAAGAAGAAGAACAAATTAAGCTTTTATACAGTGCTATTGGCGAATTGAATGATATTGAAAAAGCATTAGTTTTCTTGTATTTAGAAGAAAAAGATTATAGTGAAATCTCGGAAACATTAGGTATTACCGAAGTAAATGCACGAGTGAAAATGAACAGATTGAAGGGAAAATTAAAAAAAATATTAAATCCGTAGTATGATGGATGAACTAGATATATTAAAAAAAGATTGGAAAAAGAATGAGAATTCTTATACTCAAATCACGGAAAAAGAAATTTATGGAATGTTGCATAAAAAATCATCGTCTATTGTAAAATGGATATTGGTAATAAGCATTCTTGAAATAGCTTTTTGGAGTGTTTTAGGCTTTTTTACAACCGATGAAAATTATTTAAAGACGCTAGAACTGTATCATTTAAGAGACGTAATGCCTATTATTACAACTGTTAACTATGCCGTTATTCTTTTCTTTATTTACTTATTTTATAAAAATTATAAAACAATTAATACTACTGATACAGTAAAGCAATTAATGCACACCATTTTAAAAACCCGAAAAACAGTCCAGAATTATGTTTGGTATAATTTAATAATGACTTTTTTCTCTATGGTTCTTGTAGTTATTTTTCAATTAAAATATGACCCTAATATTGAAAAAGTTTTCAATAATATGAGTGCTACCATGGATTCTAATTTGTTTTATTTAATGGTAACGTTCTTTTATATTATTGTTATTCTTATTGTAATTGGATTTATATGGTTGTTTTACAGATTGATTTATGGAATATTAATGAAACGTTTAAATAATAATTATAAAGAATTAAAGAAAATAGATTTATAAAAAAATCCCGCATTTAGCGGGATTTTTTATTTAATATTTCCATTTTCTTTCTTCATCTAATTTTGCTTGTTCTTCTAGTTCTTCAACAGGAATAACCTTTAAAAATGATGGATGCTGTTCTATTGCATATTCAACTTTTTCAACAATTTCTTCAATAGTGTCATTTTCATAATCAAATTGTAAAGGTTCTTTAATTACAAATGATTGCAAAATACCTTTCTTTTTAATTAACAACCCTTTTCTATCAAATGATCTCCTAAAACCATCAATTACAATAGGTACAACAATTGGCTTATGCTGTTTAATAATATGAGCTGTACCTTTTCTTACAGGTTTAAATGATCTTGTGGTTCCTTGTGGAAAAGTTATAACCCAACCGTCTTCTAGTGCTACTTTAATATTTTCAGTATCATTTGGATTAACTTCACGCTTTACATCTTTACCTTCTGCTCGCCAAGTTCTTTCTACAGAAATTGCTCCTGCATAAGCTAATATTTTAGGTAACAAACCAGAAGACATTGTTTCTTTTGCTGCAACATAATACATATTCATTTTAGGTTGCCATAAATATCCAACATTTTTAATGTTATTTTCTCTACCTTTTAAACTAGCATTTAATACATGAAACATGGCAACAACATCTGCAAAATACGTTTGATGATTTGAAATGAATAATACATTTGTATCAGGAAGATTTCTTATTATTTCAGATCCTTCAATATGTAAACTATTAAATCCACGATATCTTTTATGTGTTAAACCTCCAGCAATTCGGATTAACCATTTTTTTAAAAATAATATATGACCAAAAGGATTTCTTTTAAATAATCCCATAATTTTTATTTTTTTTAATAAAGCAAGGCTACAAATGTAACAAATCAATGGTTTTTTTAGCTAATTAAGTGTGAAAAATTTAATAATGATTTACACTTTAAGCACATTAACAATTGCTTCTTTCAGTTCACTCATCATCATAGCAGTAGCTCCCCAAACTACATATTTCTCAACCATAAATGCAGGTACCTCAATATCAGTAGCATAGGAAGTAGACATTTTAACATTAGTAATTGTTTCATTATCTAAAAATACTGAAAGAGGTAATTCTAAAACTCTTTTTACTTCATCTAAATCGGGAATAAATTCTAGCTCTTGATGAGAAATTCCCATAAATGGTGAAACTAAAAAATTACTTGGAGGTATATAAATAGTACTGAAAGGCTTTATTACTTCAATTTTATTTGGATGAATACCTACTTCTTCATGTGTTTCTCTTAAAGCAGTTTCAGTTAAATCTTTATCTTCTAATTCTACCTTTCCACCAGGAAAACCAATTTGTGAAGAATGAACACCTGGATAACTATTCCTGACAATTAAAGCCAAGTGAGTTTCCTTATTTTTAGGATAAAACAACATTAAAACTGCAGCCTTTCTTGGGTTCTTATGCTCATAGTCCGTTTCTTTTAAAAAAGAAATTCGTTCCAATGGAGCCATTTTTGCATGAGCATCTGCTGCTAGCAATTTTTCTTTTTCTATTTTTGGAATATATTTAACAAAATCAAGAAATAACATATCGTTATGATTTTTTATAACTTCTAAATTAGTTCAAAAAAATCATATAATACTAAAATATAACCTAAAATGTTTAGTAAAGAGGAAGCGCAGAAGTTAAAAAAGGAGTTTTGGACAGCATTTGCTGCATCAAACCCAAGAAAATGGATATTATATAATACTAAAATTAAAGATGTTACTTTTAAATTTTATGTAGATAATAAAAAAGCACAAGTTTTATTAGATATAGAACCAAAGAGCGATAAAAATCGTATTGTATATTATGAGAAGATAGAGTCGTTAAAAGATTTATTGCTCGAAAATCATTTGCCAGATGCTATTTTTGAAAGAGATTTTCATTTAAGTACTGGAAAAGTAATAAGTAGAGTTTGGGTGGAAAAAACGGGAATAAGTATGAATAACAGAGCACATTGGGCTGAAATATTTGACTTCTTTTCTGAAAAAATGGAAGCTTTTGAGTACTTTTTCTTTGAACATGAAGAGTATATCAAAAATTTAGAAATTAACACATAATTGCATTTTTTGTAATTCAGTTAACATTTTATTTTCTCAATTAAAGTTAAATTTGAAATATAAAATAAAAATTACTGCTATGAAAAAGATTTTTTTATTATTATTTGCAATTACATTACAATCTTGCCAATCACAAACGAAAGAAACTATGGAACCAAAAGTAAAAAAAACAGATGCTGAGTGGAAAGCACAACTTAGTGAAATAGAATATGAAGTTTTAAGAAAAAAAGGAACGGAAAGAGCTTATACAGGTGAATATTGGGATCATTTTGAAAAAGGAACTTATGTTTGTGCGGCTTGTGAAGCTCAATTATTTACATCAGACACAAAATTTGAATCAGATTGCGGTTGGCCTTCATTTGATAAAGCAATAGAAGGTAGTGTAAAATACAATCAGGATTTAAGTTACGGAATGGTAAGAACAGAAGTAGTTTGCGCAAATTGCGGCGGACATTTGGGTCATGTTTTTGATGACGGACCTAAAGAAACAACCGGTCAACGTTTTTGTACAAATTCTGTTTCAATAAAATTTATTCCTAAAAAATAAATTTAGTATATTTAAAAAACCAAATTTACTATATGCTAGTCGCTTCAATTAAAGCTAATTTTATTCAAATAATTGCACTTTTAAATCAATTAAATGATGATGAATATATTTTTTCTCATCCCGAATTAAGTAACGCTACAATTGGAGAACACACAAGACACATTATTGAAATGTATCAATCCTTATTGAAAAATTATGACTCTAAAGTAGTGAATTACGACAAAAGAGAACGCAATATTAGCATTCAAACTGATAAAAATTCTGCTATAAACGCAATACATTTAATTTTAAAAGATATTGATTTAGAGAATATTGAAATGAGATTAGAGCAAGGTATTGATGAAATTACATTTCAAGTTAAAACCAACTATTTCAGAGAGTTACTTTATAATTTAGAGCACAGCATACATCATCAAGCTTTAATAAAAGTAGCGGTTTTAAAAAATAAAAATATCCAACTTTGTCCAGAATTTGGTATTGCAAAATCAACTATTGAATATAGAACACAATGTGCACAGTAAGTTTTGTTCCTACAAAAAATGGAATTTGTATTACTTCTAATCGCGATGAAAAAGTAAGCCGTAAAAAAGCCATTTCGCCTCAAAAAACAACAATAAACAATAAAGTAATTACCTTTCCAAAAGATCCACAAGCTGGAGGAACTTGGTTTGCTCACGATGATAAAAATGTAATTGTTTTACTTAATGGTGCTCAGGAAAAACATGTTTCAAAAGGAAATTACAGAAAAAGTAGAGGATTAATTGTTTTAGATTTAATCAGCTCAAAAAATCCATTAATAGAATGGAATACAATTGATTTACAAAACATTGAACCATTTACAATTGTTTGTTTTAATGAAGAAAAACTATTTCAATTACAATGGAACGAAATTGAAAAATCAACTATAGAACTAGACAGTTCTAAACCATATATTTGGTCTTCATCAACCTTATATTCGAAAGAAATTCGAACAGAAAGAGCAAATTGGTTTGCAGAATTTTTAAGTCAAAAAGAAAATATAACTGCTGATGGTTTATTACATTTTCATCAATTTACAGAAAATAAAAATTCAGAATACGGATTGCAAATCAACCGAAATAATTTACTAAAAACTGTAAGTATCACACAATGTGTTATAAATAAAACTATTGATTTAAATTATATAGATTTGTTAGAAATATGAGAAAAATAAAGTTATTTCTACACAAAGTTACGCATTGGGAATATTGGCCTTATCAAATCGTTTATATTCCCGTCTATTTTCAATACATCTATTATGTAGTACGAACAAAGTCTTTTTTCTATTTCAATGCATCTAATCCAAGTATAAGAAACGGAGGTTTTTTCATGGAATCTAAAAAAGAAATCTACGAACTAATTCCTCAAAAATATTACCCCACAACCTTATTAATTGAAAACAAAACAGCAATTGATAAAATAGAGCAATTAATACAAACTCATCAAATAACCTATCCTTTCATTTGTAAACCAAATGTTGGACTGAGAGGAACCGCAGTAAAAAAAATTGACACTCTTGATGAACTTACTAAATATGCTAATAAAGCCAATTTCGATTTTCTAGTCCAAAATTTAATTCCGTATCAAAACGAAATAGGATTGTTCTACATCAAATTACCCAATGAGGAAAAAGGTAAAATAACCGGAATTGTTGCAAAAGAATTTCTAATACTAACAGGAAACGGAAAAAACACCATTAAAGAGCTATTAGATAAAGATCCTCGTTACCAATTCCAACTCAAAACACTAGAAGAAGAGTACAAAGAAAAACTAAATACTGTTTTACAAGTAGACGAATCCATAAACCTCGTTCCTTATGGTAACCATTGCCGAGGCACAAAATTTATCGATGCTAGCAATCTAATTACTCCAAAACTAACCTATACCTTCAACACAATTTGCAACCAAATAGAAGGTTTTAATTACGGAAGAATGGACATTATGTTCAGTTCATACGATGAATTAGAAAACGGAATCAACTTTCAAATCGTAGAAATAAATGGCGCAATTAGCGAACCAACACACATCTACGATCCAAACCACAGCTTATTTCACGGCTGGAAAGAACTCACCAAACATTTTCATTATTTGTACCTTATAAGCAAACAAAACAAACAAAAAGGAGTTCCTTATCTTAGCTTCAAACAAGGCGTAAAAGAATTCAAAAAGCATAATCAGTATTACAATACCATTTTAGAATTTTAAGCTGTGCCCTCCATTACATTTCGGTCGGGCTATCCGCTATATCTTTTATTCCATTAGCATTTCATAAAAGGATGCCGCTACTATCCCTCACAGAAGATCGTGCAAGACACAAAAATTTATTATAAATTAGCTTTTTTTAAAATAGTTTGCTAGTATAAAAAATACAGAACATAAAAACATAATATTGTATTATATTTTAAATATATTTAATAAATAAAGTAATTTAATATCTAATAAAACTAATATTCTTTTTTAATGAGATCAATTATTTGCCTAATTATATTTTTAATAACTTGTTCATGTGGTATAAATAAAACATTTAATAAAGTAAATGTTTTAACATCATTATCAAAAGAAGTTATATATTCAAAAAGTGATTTCAAAGAAAATTTTATACCTACAAATCATAATATAAAAGAAGTTCAAGAAGATATTTTTTATAATAAAGTATATAATGAAAATGATATTTTTAGTAAAAAAACATTTTTAAATTTAAAGCCTGGAATTGCGAATCAATTTTCTGGGGCAATAGATTTAAATAATAATAAAATAATATTTGTAGCAATAATATATAAAGATGATTGTTTGAAATTTGATTTTGAAAATAAAAATTATATTTGGTTTAATATATGTCCCTTTTCAAAGAATAAAAGAAAATTTATTGTTATAAAATATAATCTTACTAATAGAAATGTAATAATCTTAAATCCTACAGATTACCCTAAACTAAATATATAAATCGCTTAGCCTTTTTCAATCCAACAAAACAAAAACTAAATCCAATTCTTAAATCATAAACACACCAAACCACAACACATTTAAGCCTCTTAGAACGCAATATCTATTTCGTTTGGAATAAGTTGCTGGTGCGGTTGGGTTATGAACTAAAAACTAAACCCATATAAAACAAAAAACCCTATCCTAACGGATAGGGTTTTTAAAAGAAAGGCGGTGTCATACTCTCCCACAGGATTGCAGTACCATCTGCGCAAGCGGGCTTAACTTCTCTGTTCGGAATGGGAAGAGGTGAGCCCCGCTGCAATAACCAC
>PKEA01000101.1 GCA_002862805.1 Flavobacteriaceae bacterium
TTCTTTAATTTCTCCATGAGCAGCTTCAAATCGTTGAATATTTTCAGCTAATGCTTTTAATAATCTTTTAGCATGTTGAGGGGTTAAAATAATTCTCGATTTTACTTTTGCCTTTGGGGCTCCTGGCATAACCGAAACATAATCCAATACAAACTCGCTATTTGAATGATTAATAATAGCTAAATTAGAATAAATTCCTTCAGCTATTTTCTCATCTAACTCAATGTTAATTTGTCCTTGTGGGTTGTTATTTTCCATAATTAGTTGTTTTAAAAAAAGCCTAACAGAAACATCTGTTAGGCTTTTAAGTTATTTTGAAAGCTTAAAGATGAATATTAGTAATTAAATTCTTCTTTAGCAGCCATTAATTCATTGAATTCTTCTTTAGAACCTACAATTATATCATCATAATCTCTCATACCTGTTCCGGCTGGGATTCTATGTCCTACAATTACATTTTCTTTCAATCCTTCTAATGTATCAATTTTACCTGCAACAGCAGCTTCATTTAATACTTTAGTAGTTTCCTGGAACGACGCAGCAGAAATGAAAGATTTAGTTTGTAAAGAAGCTCTTGTAATACCTTGTAATACAGGTGTTGCAGTTGCTTGAATAACATCTCTAGCTACAACCAAGTTTTGATCATTACGTTTTAAGATAGAATTTTCATCTCTTAATTGACGTGGTGAAATAATTTGACCTGCTTTAAGTGTTTCAGAGTCTCCTGCATCTTCAACAACCTTCATTCCGTATAACTTATCATTTTCAACGATAAAATCTCTTGTATGAGCTAATTGATCTTCTAATAATAAAGTATCACCTGGATCAACAATTCTTACTTTACGCATCATTTGACGTATTACTACTTCAAAGTGCTTATCGTTAATTTTTACTCCTTGTAAACGGTACACTTCTTGAATTTCATTTACAAGATATTGTTGTACAGCTGAAGGTCCTTTAATATTTAAGATATCAACTGGAGTAATTGCACCGTCTGATAATGGAGTACCTGCTTTAACAAAGTCATTTTCTTGAACAAGAATTTGATTTGATAATTTAACTAGGTATTTCTTAACATCTCCAAATTTAGATTCAATTGCAATTTCTCTATTTCCTCTTTTAATTTTACCAAAAGTAACAACACCGTCAATTTCAGAAACTACAGCCGGATTTGAAGGATTACGAGCTTCTAATAACTCAGTAATTCTTGGTAAACCTCCTGTAATATCACTTGATTTAGAAGAACGACGAGGAATTTTAACAAGAATTTTCCCTGCTTTAATTTTCTCTCCGTCATCTACCATCATGTGAGCACCTACTGGTAAGTTGTATGAACGAATTAATTCACCGTCTTTACCATAAATGTGCAATGTTGGGATTAATTTTTTGTTACGAGCTTCAGAAACAACTTTTTCTTGGAAACCTGTTTGTTCATCAATCTCAACAGCAAAAGTTTCACCTTGTTTAAGATCTTCATATTCTACTTTACCTGTAAACTCAGAAATAATAACTCCGTTATATGGATCCCATTTACAAATAGTTGTTCCTTTTTCAACAGTATCACCATCTTTAACAAAGATACTTGAACCGTAAGGTATATTATGTGTATTTAAAACAATTCCTGTTTTAATATCTACTAATTTTAACTCTGTTGAACGAGAAATAACAGTATTAACAGTATTACCTTCAGCATCTTCACTTTTAACTGTTTTTAAATCTTCTATTTCAAGTTTACCTGCAAAACGAGTTACAATACTTGATTCTTCAGAAATACCTCCAGCAACCCCTCCAACGTGGAATGTACGTAGTGTTAACTGAGTACCTGGCTCACCAATAGATTGAGCAGCAATAACTCCTACTGCTTCACCTCTTTGAGTCATTTTACCTGTTGCAAGGTTACGTCCATAACATTTAGCACAAATTCCTTTTTCTGCCTCACACGTTAATGGAGAACGAACTTCGATTTGCTCTAATGGAGACTCGTTAATTGCTTGCAAAGCATGTTCTTTAATTTCTTCACCAGCCTTAACAATAACTTCAGAAGTTAATGGATTAATGATATCATTTAAAGTAACACGTCCTAAAATTCTCTCACCTAAAGTTTCAACAATTTCTTCATTTTTCTTTAAGGCAGAAACTTCTACACCTCTAAGAGTACCACAATCTACAGAGTTTACAATAACATCTTGAGACACATCATGTAACCTTCTTGTTAAGTAACCTGCATCGGCCGTTTTAAGAGCTGTATCGGCAAGACCTTTACGAGCACCGTGAGTAGAAATAAAGTATTCAAGAATTGAAAGTCCTTCTTTAAAGTTAGAAAGAATTGGATTCTCAATAATTTCACCACCACCAGCAGTAGATTTTTTAGGCTTAGCCATTAATCCACGCATACCAGTTAACTGACGAATTTGTTCTTTAGAACCCCTTGCTCCAGAATCAAGCATCATATATACAGAGTTAAAACCTTGTTGGTCTTCTCTAATATTTTTCATTGCTAGTTCTGTTAACTGAGCATTAGCAGAAGTCCATATATCAATAACTTGGTTATAACGTTCGTTATTAGTAATAAGACCCATGTTATAATTCAAAGAAATTCCTTCAACCTGAGTACGAGCATCAGCAATTAACTGAGGTTTTTGATCTGGAATTCTAATATCTCCTAATGAGAATGATAAACCACCTTGGAAGGCAAATTTATATCCCATATTTTTAATATTATCTAAGAATTCTGCAGTTACAGGAACACTAGTTACACCTAGAATTTTACCAATAATATCACGTAATGATTTTTTAGTTAAAACTTCATTGATATAACCTGCTTCTTCAGGAACAACTTCATTAAATAAAACTCTACCAGCAGTTGTTTTAATAATTTGGTTTACTAACTCACCTTTTTCATTAAAATCTTTTGCTCTTACTTTTATACTAGCATTAAGTTCTAATCTTCCTTCATTTAAAGCGATATTTACCTCTTCAGCAGAATAGAAAGTTAAACCTTGTCCTTTAATTGTTCTTGTTTCGTCAGACAAACGTTCTTTAGTCATATAATAAAGACCAAGTACCATGTCTTGAGAAGGTACTGTAATTGGAGCACCATTTGCAGGATTCAAGATATTATGAGAAGCCAACATTAATAATTGACATTCTAAAATAGCTTCTGGTCCTAATGGTAAGTGAACAGCCATCTGGTCACCATCGAAATCGGCATTGAATGCTGTACATACTAATGGGTGTAACTGGATTGCTTTTCCTTCAATTAATTTTGGCTGGAAAGCCTGAATACCTAATCTGTGTAACGTAGGAGCACGGTTAAGCATAACTGGGTGTCCTTTAATTACATTTTCAAGGATATCCCAAACTACTGGCTCTTTTTTGTCTATAATTTTCTTTGCAGATTTAACTGTTTTTACAATTCCTCTTTCTATTAATTTACGAATAACAAAAGGTTTGTATAATTCTGCTGCCATGTCTTTTGGCAGTCCACATTCATATAATTTTAATTCTGGACCAACAACAATTACCGAACGAGCTGAATAATCAACACGCTTACCAAGTAAGTTTTGACGGAAACGACCTTGTTTACCTTTTAACGAATCAGATAAAGATTTTAACGGTCTGTTAGATTCAGTTTTAACAGCTGAAGCTTTTCTTGTGTTATCGAATAACGAATCTACAGATTCTTGTAGCATACGTTTTTCGTTTCTTAAGATAACTTCTGGCGCTTTAATTTCAACTAATCTTTTTAAACGATTATTACGGATAATAACTCTTCTGTATAAGTCATTTAAATCTGAAGTAGCAAAACGACCACCGTCAAGAGGCACAAGAGGACGTAATTCTGGTGGTATAACCGGAATTGCTTTTAAAATCATCCATTCAGGATTATTTTCTCTGTTTTTGTTAGCTTCACGAAAAGATTCAACAACGTTTAATCTTTTTAATGCTTCCGTTTTTCGTTGTTTAGATGTTTCTGTATTAGCTGCATGACGTAACTCATATGAAAGTTCATCTAAGTTAATACGAGCTAATAAATCCATAATACATTCAGCACCCATTTTGGCGATGAATTTATTAGGATCGTTGTCATCTAAATATTGGTTTTCCATAGGAATAGTATCTAAAATATTTAAATACTCTTCTTCTGTTAAGAAATCTAGTCTTTTTAAATCCTCACCTTCTGGTCCTTTAGCAATACCAGCTTGAATAACTACATATCTTTCGTAGTAGATAATCATGTCTAATTTCTTAGAAGGTAAACCTAATAAATAACCTATTTTATTTGGTAAAGAACGGAAATACCAGATATGTGCAATTGGTACAACTAAATTAATGTGACCAACTCTATCTCTACGTACTTTTTTCTCTGTAACTTCAACTCCACATCGATCACAAACGATTCCTTTATAACGAATCCTCTTGTATTTTCCACATGCACATTCATAATCTTTTACTGGACCGAAAATACGCTCACAGAAAAGACCGTCTCTTTCTGGTTTATGCGTACGATAGTTTATAGTTTCAGGCTTTAAAACCTCACCTCTTGACTCAGATAAAATTGATTCAGGAGATGCTAATCCAATCGTAATTTTGTTAAATCTCTTTACAGGATTTTTATCTTTATTATTTCTATTATTCATCATAGCTTTTACTATTGATTTATGTACAACTAAAAAATTGATTTTGTTTTATGTTTAAAATTCATAAAACCATTAACCTCGAATTACTTCTCTAAACTTCTAACCGCTGTTATGAAGTGCTAATTATAATAAAAATTATAAAAAATCGGAACGGTTTACGGGTATAAATCCTAAAAACTTATAAAATGAGTAATCAGCCCCAAAAAAATGAGACTGACTACTAAAAAAATATTTATTCTTCTAATCTGATATCTAAACCAAGACCTTTTAATTCATGCATTAATACATTAAATGATTCTGGCAATCCTGGTTCTGGCATAGATTCACCTTTAACGATTGCTTCGTAAGATTTAGCTCTACCAATAACATCATCAGATTTAACTGTCAAGATTTCTCTTAAAGTACTAGAAGCTCCATAAGCCTCTAGAGCCCAAACCTCCATTTCTCCAAAACGCTGACCTCCAAACTGTGCTTTACCACCTAATGGTTGTTGAGTAATTAAAGAGTACGGTCCGATAGAACGAGCATGCATCTTATCATCAACCATATGTCCTAATTTAAGCATGTAAATTACACCTACAGTTGCTGGTTGATGGAAACGTTCTCCTGTTCCTCCATCATATAAATAGGTATGACCGAATCTTGGGATTCCTGCTTCATCAGTAAACTCGTTAATTTGATCTAAAGTAGCACCATCAAAAATAGGAGTAGCAAACTTTCTTCCTAAATTCATTCCAGCCCAACCTAGAACAGTTTCATAAATCTGACCAATGTTCATACGAGAAGGTACTCCAAGTGGATTTAAAACAATATCAACTGGTGTTCCATCTTCTAAGAAAGGCATATCTTCATGACGAACGATTCTTGCAACAATACCTTTGTTACCGTGACGTCCTGCCATTTTATCACCAACTTTAAGCTTACGTTTTTTAGCAATATAAACTTTTGCAAGTTTTAATATTCCAGCCGGAAGTTCATCTCCAACAGTGATTGTAAACTTCTCTCTTCTTAACCAACCTTGTAAATCATTTAATTTGATTTTATAGTTGTGAATTAAGTCATTTACTAACTTGTTTGTAGCATCATCAGTTGCCCATTGTCCTTTTGTAAGGTGTGCAAAATCTTCTACTGAGTTAAGCATTTTTTGAGTATATTTTTTACCTTTTGGTAATACTTCTTCACCCAAATCATTCATAACACCTTGAGATGTTTTACCATTTACAATAGCAAATAATTTTTCTACAAGAACGTCTTTTAAGTCGTTATATTTTACTTGATATTCTGTTTCAAGATTATCAATATCTTCTTTATCTTTAGAACGCTTACGCTTATCTTTTACAGCTTTAGCAAATAATTTTTTATCTAAAACTACACCATGTAATGATGGAGAAGCTTTTAATGAAGCATCCTTAACATCTCCTGCTTTATCACCGAAGATTGCACGTAATAATTTTTCTTCTGGAGTTGGATCAGATTCACCTTTTGGAGTAATCTTTCCAATTAGAATATCGCCAGGCTTAACCTCTGCACCAATTCTAATCATTCCATTTTCATCTAAATCTTTTGTTGCTTCCTCAGAAACATTAGGAATATCATTAGTTAACTCTTCGTTACCTAATTTAGTATCTCTAACCTCTAATGAATAGTCATCAATGTGGATAGATGTGAAAATATCATCACGAACTACTTTTTCAGAAATTACGATTGCATCCTCAAAATTATATCCTTTCCATGGCATAAAGGCAACCTTCAAGTTTCTTCCTAAAGCCAATTCTCCTTTTTGAGTTGCATATCCTTCACAAAGTACTTGACCTTTAGAAACTCTATCACCTTTTCTTACGATAGGTTTTAAGTTAATACTTGTACTTTGATTCGTTTTTCTAAACTTTATTAATTTATATGTCTTATCATCAGCATCAAAACTAACTAAACGCTCAGCATCAGTTCTATCATATTTGATAGTAATTTCGTTTGCATCAACATAAGTAACAGTACCGTCACCCTCAGCGTTAATTAAAACTCTTGAATCTGAAGCTACTTGTCTCTCTAAACCAGTACCAACAATAGGAGCTTCTGGACGTAATAAAGGAACTGCTTGACGCATCATATTAGATCCCATCAAAGCACGGTTGGCATCATCATGTTCCAAGAATGGAATTAAAGATGCAGAAATAGATGCAATTTGATTTGGAGCAACATCTGTATAATGAACCTGTGATGGATCAACAACAGGAAAATCACCTTCTTCTCTAGCAATTACTTTGTCAGCTAATATTTTACCGTTAGCATCCATTTCAATATTAGCTTGAGCAATCATTTTACCTTCTTCTTCTTCAGCGCTTAAGTAAATAGGTGTGCTCTCAATATCGATAACACCATCTGTTACTTTACGATAAGGAGTTTCAATGAATCCCATTGCATTAACTTTTGCATAAACACCTAAAGATGAAATCAAACCAATGTTTGGTCCCTCAGGAGTTTCAATAGGACATAAACGACCATAATGAGTATAGTGAACATCTCGAACCTCGAAACCAGCTCTTTCTCTAGATAAACCTCCAGGTCCAAGTGCAGATAAACGACGTTTGTGAGTAATCTCAGCTAATGGATTCGTTTGATCCATAAATTGAGATAACTGATTTGTTCCAAAGAATGAGTTAATTACAGAAGACAAAGTCTTAGCATTAATCAAATCAATAGGAGTAAACACTTCATTATCTCTAACGTTCATTCTTTCACGAATAGTTCTAGCCATACGAGCTAAACCAACACCAAATTGTGAAGAAAGTTGTTCACCAACTGTTCTTACACGACGGTTTGATAAGTGATCAATATCATCAATCTCAGCTTTCGAGTTGATTAATTCAATTAAGTACTTAACTATTGTAATAATATCTTCTTTAGTTAAGACTTGCTTATCCATAGCAATATCTAAACCAAGTTTTTTGTTCATTCTATAACGACCTACTTCACCTAAGTTGTAACGTTGGTCAGAGAAGAATAATTTATCAATAATACCTCTTGCAGTTTCCTCATCTGGCGGTTCTGCATTACGTAATTGTCTATAAATATGTTCAACAGCTTCTTTTTCAGAATTTGTTGGATCTTTTTGAAGTGTATTGTGGATAATAGTATAATCTGCCGCGTTATTATCCTCTTTGTGTAAAAGGATAGTTTTAACGTCAGCATCTAAAATTTCTTCAACATTGTCTTTATCTAAAACCGTATCACGATCTAAAATAATTTCATTTCTTTCAATAGAAACTACTTCTCCAGTATCTTCATCAACGAAATCTTCATGCCATGTATTTAAAACACGAGCAGCAAGTCTTCGTCCAATATATTTTTTTAAACCTGTTTTAGAAACTTTAACTTCTTCAGCAAGATCAAATATTTCAAGAATATCTTTATCTCTTTCGAAACCAATAGCTCTAAATAAAGTTGTTACAGGTAATTTTTTCTTTCTATCAATATAAGCGTACATAACACTATTGATATCTGTAGCAAATTCAATCCAAGAACCTTTAAAAGGTATAACTCTTGCAGAATATAGCTTTGTTCCATTTGCATGGAAAGATTGTCCAAAGAATACACCTGGAGATCTATGTAATTGAGATACAACTACACGTTCTGCACCATTAATTACAAAAGTTCCACTTGGCGCCATATAAGGTATAGTCCCTAAATAAACATCTTGAACAATAGTTTCAAAATCTTCATGTTCTGGGTCAGTACAATATAATTTAAGCCTAGCTTTTAATGGTACACTATAAGTCAACCCTCTGTCTATACACTCTTGTATTGAATAACGTGGTGGATCGACAAAGTAATCAAGGAATTCCAATACAAAGTTATTTCTTGTATCTGTAATTGGGAAATTTTCCATGAAGGTATTATAGAGACCTTCGTTGCCTCTTTCATCAGATTTGGTTTCTAGTTGGAAAAAATCTTGAAAAGATTTTACCTGAATATCTAGAAAATCCGGATAATCTGGGATGTTTTTTGTTGAAGCAAAATTTAATCTTTCAGTCTGATTAGCAATCATCTATGGACAAATTTTTATTAAGAAAATAATTTAAAACGTATATTAACATAATATACGCAAAATGGTTTAGGCCTTTGAGAGTCAATCTCAAGGCCTAAACCTGGTTTTTTAAACTAAGTTTAGCTTATTTAAGCTCAACAACAGCTCCTGCCTCTTCTAAAGATTTTTTAAGACCTTCAGCCTCATCTTTAGAAACCCCTTCTTTTACATTAGTTGGAGCAGAATCTACGATATCTTTAGCTTCTTTAAGACCTAAACCTGTTAATTCTTTAACAGCTTTTACTACAGCTAATTTAGAAGCACCAGCTTCTTTTAATACTACTGTAAATTCAGTTTGTGCTTCTGCACCAGCATCACCACCACCAGCAGCAACTACTACAGCTGCAGCAGCTGGTTCAATACCATACTCATCTTTTAATATTGTAGCTAATTCATTAACTTCTTTAACTGTTAAGTTAACTAATTGCTCTGCGAATTGTTTTAAATCTGCCATTTTTTCTATCTTTAATGATTTTGTAAAATATAATTTTTATTAAGTGCGTTCTTTTATTATTCAGCAACCTCTTCTTTACCTTCTTGGTTTTGAAGAGCAGCAATAACTCTTTGTGCTGGAGATTGAAGTAATCCGATGATTTCACCAATAACTTCAGCTCTAGATTTGATTGCTGCAAGGTTATCAAGATTTTCATCTCCGATATAAATATCTTCAGTTATGAAAGCTCCTTTTAAAAGAGGTTTTTTACCTTTTTTACGGAATTCTTTAATAATTTTTGCAGGTCCATTAGCTGTCTCAGCAATCATCATTGAAGTATTACCTTTTAATACGCTTGCTAAATCTCCGAAGTTAAGATCAGAAGCCTCCATAGCTTTAGCTAATAAAGTATTCTTAACAACTTCTAATTTTATATTTGCTTTAAAACAAGCTCTTCTTAAGCTTGAAGTAGTAGCTGCATCTAAACCAGATGTATCCGCTAAATAAATAACATTAACACCAGCTAACTTTGCAGTTAAATCTTCAATCGCGATTGATTTTTCTTCTCTAGTCATACTAAAAATTTTTAACTACCAATTATACTGCCTTAGGATCTAAAGCAATAGCAGGACTCATTGTACTTGTAAGATATATAGACTTAATATAAGTACCCTTTGCTGCAGTTGGTTTTAATTTGATTAATGTTTGAATTATTTCGTGTGCATTATCATAGATCTTGTTAGCATCGAAAGAAACTCTTCCAATACCAGCATGCACTATACCTGTTTTATCAACTTTAAAGTCAATTTTACCAGACTTAACTTCTTCAACAGCTTTAGCTACATCCATAGTTACAGTTCCAGTTTTAGGGTTTGGCATTAAACCTCTAGGTCCTAAAATACGACCTAATGGCCCTAATTTACCCATAACAGCTGGCATAGTGATGATAACATCAACATCCGTCCAACCATCTTTAATTTTTTGAAGATAATCATCTAAACCTACATAGTCTGCACCTGCAGCTTTAGCTTCAGCTTCTTTATCTGGAGTAACTAATGCTAATACTCTAACATCTTTTCCAGTACCATGAGGAAGTGTAACAACACCTCTAACCATTTGGTTTGCTTTTCTAGGATCAACTCCTAAACGAACAGCAATATCTACAGACTCATCAAATTTTGCAGAAGCAACTTCTTTAAGTAATGCAGAAGCATCTTTTAAAGAATATAATTTGTTCTTATCAATTTTTAATGCAGCCTCTTTTTGTTTCTTTGTTAATTTTGCCATGTCTAATTCTTTTAACTATTAAAAGGAGCATCTCCTGTTACTGTTATACCCATAGATCTAGCTGTACCAGCTAACATACTCATTGCCGATTCCATTGTAAATGCATTTAAATCTGGCATTTTGTCCTCTGCAATAGTTCTAATTTGATCCCAAGTAACACTAGCTACTTTTTTACGGTTAGGCTCTCCTGAACCAGACTTTACTTTAGCCGCTTCTAAAATTTGAATCGCTGCTGGTGGTGTTTTTACAATAAAATCGAAAGATTTATCTTTGTACACAGTAATTTGTACTGGTAACACTTTGCCGGGTTTATCTTGTGTTCTAGCATTAAATTGCTTACAGAACTCCATGATGTTAACTCCAGCAGCACCCAAAGCAGGTCCAACCGGTGGCGATGGATTCGCTGCACCTCCCTTAACTTGTAGTTTAACTACTTTACTAACTTCTTTTGCCATTTTTTAAATTTTAGCACATTTTCATTGGAAGCGAAAATGTGGTTTATATATGTAACAAATATTATACTTTTTCAACTTGCATAAAACTTAACTCTAATGGTGTTTTTCTTCCAAAAATTTTAACCATTACCTCAAGTTTACGCTTTTCTTCATTAACTTTTTCAATAGTTCCATTGAAACCATTAAAAGGCCCATCAACAACCTTTACTGTTTCACCAACAGAATAAGGTATAGCAACATTGTCAATTTTAACAGACAACTCATCAACTTTACCTAACATTCTATTAACTTCCGACATTCTTAAAGGAACAGGCTCTCCACCTTTTGTTTCTCCAAGAAAACCGATTACACCAGGAATAGATTTAATGATATGAGGAACCTCACCAGTAAGATTAGCTTCAACCATTATATAACCCGGAAAATATACCTTTTCCTTAGCTATTTTTTTACCATCTCTAACCTGAACAACTTTCTCAGTAGGAACAAGTACCTGAGAAACATAATCCTCCATACCCAAACGTACTGTTTCAGTTTCAATATAAGCTTTTACTTTATTTTCTTGCCCACTTACAGCTCTTACTACATACCACTTTTTAACACTGTTCTCAGCCATAAATAAATTATTTTATTAAATTAAAAAACCCTTCAAGAGCCTTTACAAATAACTCATCAACACCGAAAGTTAAAAGAGCAAATAATATCGAAAAAACAGCTACAACAATAGTTAAACGTTGAACTTCAGCCCATTCAGGCCAAGTTACATTTGTTTTCAACTCGTGAAAAGCTTCAGATATATAATTAACTAATTTTGTCATTATCTTTATAATTTGCACGGGCGGAGGGATTCGAACCCCCATCAACGGTTTTGGAGACCGCTATTCTACCCTTGAACTACGCCCGTTTATTGAAGCCAGTTGATGAATTCACATCAACTGGCTTTTAAAAATATCTATAAACTAATTAATTAGTCTAAAATTTCAGTAACCTGACCTGCACCTACAGTTCTACCTCCTTCACGGACAGCAAAACGTAAACCTACAGATAATGCGATTGGACTTAATAAATTAACTTCAATAGTCAAGTTATCTCCAGGCATAACCATCTCTACACCAGCTGGTAAAGTAATAGTTCCTGTAACATCAGTAGTACGTACATAAAACTGAGGACGGTAATTATTATGGAATGGAGTATGACGTCCACCTTCTTCTTTTTTCAAGATATAAACCTCTGCTTTGAAATGAGCGTGTGGCTTAACAGAACCTGGCTTAACAATAACCATTCCTCTTTTAATATCTTCTTTAGCAATACCTCTTAATAAGATACCTGCATTATCTCCTGCCTCACCTCTATCAAGGATTTGACGGAACATCTCAATACCAGTAATAGTAGAAGTTAACTTATCAGCACCCATACCAATAATCTCAACTGCATCACCCGTATTAGCAATACCAGTTTCGATACGACCCGTAGCAACAGTTCCACGACCTGTAATTGTAAATACATCCTCAACAGGCATCAAGAAAGGCTTATCAATATCACGAGCAGGCAATTCAATCCAGTTATCAACCGCATCCATTAACTCCATGATAGTAGCAACCCATTTAGCATCTCCATTTAACCCTCCTAAAGCAGAACCTTGAATAACAGGACCATTATCACCATCATATTGATAGAAAGATAATAAATCTCTAATCTCCATTTCTACTAATTCAAGTAACTCAGCATCATCAACCATATCCACTTTATTCATGAATACAACCATACGAGGAATACCTACCTGACGACCTAAAAGAATATGCTCTCTTGTTTGAGGCATAGGTCCATCTGTAGCAGCAACTACTAAGATAGCTCCATCCATTTGAGCAGCACCAGTAACCATGTTCTTTACATAATCCGCGTGACCTGGACAGTCAACGTGAGCGTAATGACGATTAGCTGTTGAATACTCAACATGAGATGTATTAATTGTAATACCTCTTTCTTTTTCTTCTGGAGCATTATCAATTTGGTCAAATGATTTTGCCTCAGACAAACCTGCATCAGACAATACTTTTGTAATTGCAGCTGTTAATGTAGTTTTTCCGTGATCTACGTGCCCGATTGTACCAATATTTAAGTGCGGTTTCGAACGATCAAAATTTCCTTTTGCCATGACTTAATGATTTTTAATCTTAGTGTTATATAATATATTAGTGTTCAAATTTAAACAACTTATGAGCCAATGACGGGATTTGAACCCGTGACCTCTTCCTTACCAAGGAAGCACTCTACCCCTGAGCTACACCGGCTAAAATTCCTCAGGTCTATAACTATAAAGTTATTATTTTTCAATTTATTAAATACAAAAAAAATGTGGGGAGAGCAGGATTCGAACCTGCGAAGATGTAATCAGCGGATTTACAGTCCGCCCTCGTTGGCCGCTTGAGTATCTCCCCATTTAAACATTTAATTTTCAGTATCTTAAGAACTTGAGCCGATAGAGGGACTCGAACCCACGACCTGCTGATTACAAATCAGCTGCTCTAGCCAGCTGAGCTACATCGGCATATTTTATTAAAAAAGCCCGCTATTTCTAACGGACTGCAAATGTATATAATTTATTTTTTAATCAAAACTTTTTTTGCTTTTTTTTTACATTTAAGAAAACATTCTAATTTTTTCTTTCCTTTTCACTAACATTCTTTCAGCAGAACTTGCTGCAGAATCAATAGCCTCCTCAAATGATTTACTTGTTTTCTTTACAAGAATTTCATCACCAGGGACATGTATTTTAATCTCTACGGTTTTATTCTCTTTATCACTAGTGTTCTCTAATTTTAAATAAACATCAGAAGCAACAACCTTATCATAATACTTTTCTAGCTTATCTAATTTTTCTTGAATAAAATCAACAAGTTTTCTGTCGATATTAAAATTTACTGCGTGAATATCTACCTTCATATTATATTTAATTTAGGTTAAGTTAAACATTTGAATTATTTTTTGTTTCTAGGATGCGCGTTCTTATATACATTTTGAATCTCAGACAAACTGCTATGAGTATAAATTTGTGTTGAAGACAAACTTGAATGACCCAACAATTCTTTTACTGAATTTAAATCAGCTCCATTATTTAGCAAATGAGTTGCAAATGAATGCCTAAGAACGTGCGGACTCTTTTTTATTTTTTGAGACACAGTACTAAAGTAATCATTTATTAATCTATAAACAAACGATTCGCTTATTTTATGACCTTTTTTTGATAAAATTAACACGTCATTCTCAATAGCTTTATCTATACCTTTTTTTTCTAATAAATACTTTTTAATTAAATCTATAGTACAATCTAGAAGCGGAATAATTCTTTCCTTATTTCTTTTTCCCAAAACCTTAATTGTTTTATTTAAAAGATCTACATTACTTAATTTCAATCCTATTAATTCAGCTCTCCTTATTCCTGTAGTGTAAAAAAGCTCTATAATTAAATAATTTCGTATTCCCTCAAAATCAGAATTATAAATATTTAAATTAAAAACATCATTTAATTCATTTTCAGAAAATGGAATTTGAACTTTTTTTGCCGTTTTCAATGATTTATGTTTTAAAAGCGGATTTTGTTGAATTGCTTTTATTTTTAGCAAAAACCTATAGAATGATTTTAACGAGGAAATTTTTCTGTTTACAGATATATTTGAATTATCACTTTCAACTAAAAAAACAATCCAATTTCTGATTAAAGAATAATTGACATTTTCCAACTGAACATTATCGTGATTATTCACCAAGTATTGTTTAAAAGAACTAACATCTCTTAAATAAGCTTTTATTGTATGAACTGAGTAGTTCTTTTCTTTTAATAAGTAATCCTGGTATGCATTTAAATTTGAATCCATAAAAAAACCGCTAGACACAAAGTTACACTTTATTATCTAACGGTTATATTATTTAGTAATCTATAATTACTATCCTTCTAAAGCGTCATTCATTCGTTGAATATAATATGCTTTTTGGATTTTAGCTCTGTTTGTAACAGACGGTTTAATGAATTGTTGACGTGCACGTAACTGACGAACAGTTCCTGTTTTATCAAATTTTCTCTTATAGCGTTTTAGCGCTTTGTCGATATTTTCTCCGTCTTTAATTGGTATAATTAACATAATCTTGACACCTCCTCTCGTTAAGAGTGCAAAACTATAAAATAATTATGAATTATAAGTTATGATTTCTTAATTATTTTAATAGATTTTATTTTTGAACTAAAACTGACGCCTCTAGCTCAAATGGAAACAACGTCCTTTATATTTTAATAAAAGACATGGACGACAACTGCATTGTCTTAAAAAAAGTCAAGATATAATTACCTATATCTTGACTTTTTTATTTATTATATGCTTTTTAAATTATTAACTACTTTACAGCAGGTTTATAATCTTGATTATCTATTATCATTTTTGATAAAATTTCCTTTAAAATTTCTGATGTCCCTCCTCCAATTGGTCCTAAGCGGCTATCTCTAGACAATCGTGCTAATGGATATTCTTCCATATAACCATAACCTCCTAAAAACTGCAAACAACTATAAATGGTTTCATCAGCAACTTTAGTTGATTTCAGTTTAGCCATAGTTGCTTCCTTAACAACATATTCTCCTTTATCTAAACGAGCTACTGCAGCATAGTTAAAAACTTTACAATGCTCTACGTCTGTTGCATGTTCAACCATTTTATGTCTTAAAGCTTGAAACTTATTAATTGTTTTACCAAAAGCTTCTCTTTGCGACATATAATCTATAGTATAATTTATAGCATATTCTGCTCTTGCATGAGCATTAATAGCCATTATTAATCTTTCTAAAGCGAAATGCTGCATTATATAAGGAAAGCCTTTCCCTTCTTCACCCATAAGATTTTCAACCGGGATTTCAACATTATCAAAAGCTATTTCCGCAGTATCAGAAGCTCTCCATCCTAACTTATCTAACTTAGTAGCAGAAACACCTTTAAGATTTGTATCTATTAAAAAAATACTTATTCCTTTATTACCAAGTTCTACATTTGTTTTTGCAGCAACCACATAATAATCAGCATATACACCATTAGTTATAAATGTTTTAGAACCATTAATAATATATTTATCACCTTTTTTTTCTGCTATTGTTCGCATGCCAGCAACATCGCTTCCTCCAAAAGGCTCAGTAATACAAAGAGCTCCTATTTTATCACCCGAAATACTTGGCGCTAAATAATCTTGTTTAATTCTATCATCACCTTCAGCATTTAAATGCGTCATAGCTAAATAAGAGTGTGCCCACATTGCAGCTGCAAAACCAGCAGAATTAATTTTTTGAAGTTCTTCTAAAAAAATAACGGTATAAAACAAATCTAAATTCATTCCTCCATAAGCTTCTGGATAACGAATCCCAAAAAAACCCATTTCACCAAATTTTTTCCAAATAAAACGTTCTATAGTTCCTGTTTTTTCCCATTTTTCAATGTGAGGTACAACTTCTTTTTGTAAAAAATCGCGAAAACTTGCTCTAAACATTTCATGTTCTTCAGTGAAATATATACTCATGTGTAACTTACTTTTGTGTTAATTTTTTAGAATTCCAAATATAAGGCTATTATTTTTAATTTTTCATTAGGCATTCCTTTAATTTTTGTTAAATCATCAATACTTTTAAAATCTCCATTCATACTTCTGTAAGTAACAATTTCTTTTGCAAGCGTGTATTTAAAATAAGGAAATTTAGCCAGCTCTTTTATTGATTGATTGTTAATGTTTACTTTTTTAATTTGAATATTTGGCTTAACAAAAAACCTCTTTTTTATATCGACTAAAGCTTCTGGAGAAACTCCCCACACAAATTCTAATTGATCAATTGATGCGAAAGCACCGAACTTTTCTTTTTCCTGTAAAATAATATCTGAAATTTTATCTCCAATTCCATAAACCTCCATAATTTCTTCTTTAGTAGCAATATTAATATCTTTTTGAGTTATTACTTTTTCAGTTTTATTATAAAACTTATGAGAAGAGTTATTTTGATATTTATTTTTTTTCGTAACCCAATCTGGAAATTTAAAATTTGGAGAAATTATTTTTAATAAAGAATCTGAAACTTTAGTCACATCCTGAAACTCTTTAGCAGAATTAACAAACTTATTATTTTCTCTATATTTATGCAACCTATCAATTTCATTAACCGACATACCTAACAAATACCCTTTATAATCGGATATGAAATTTGGATTAAAAGGTAAAATTGTAAACTTTTTTACTTTAGAAATTGCATTTAAACTATCTATTTCAGATTGAACCAAAAGCCAATCTTTGTTAATACTTTTTTCTTTTGATGAAGTTTCAAATTTAGAAAAATCGATAAAAAAATACATTAATTGAACCAATACAATTAAAACAATAAGCAAAAAAATCCCACCTCTATGTTCTTTAGAAAATAGGAAATGGGATTTTATATTATGAAACATAACTGAATTATTTTTTTTCAGGCTGTCTAACTAATTCATCATCATTTTCTGAAAACGAATCAGGTTCTTGTTTTGGTGGTATCGTTAAAACCTTATAGAAAAAATATGATGCAAAAGAAATTACAATTCCTTGCGTCAATATCATTGTTACTAGTGCTTCTGTATTCATAATGAATTATTTTTAAATATTATAATGTAGCTCTTCCTTCTTTACGTCTCTTTTGAAAAGCCATGTAAACTAACAAACTGATAAACATAAACAAACCAACTAATAAAAGCCTAGCAAAATTTAAATAGAAAATTTTATCTTGCAACTGTTCAATAATAACAGGATCAGTAGCAATAGTTATTTGTTCTTTAATTCCAGAGTGCATTATTGTTTTAATTATAGAACCGTTATCTAAAGCCCATCCATTTCCTGAGAATAAACTAGAAACATTTCCTGACCAATCATTATCTAAAGGCTTAAATAATGAACCTAAGAAAATAATTATTAACATAACCGGAGTTACATATTTGATTATAAATTTATAAATATTTGGAACTTTAATATCAGCACCACTTGTTATTTCTCTCCAACCTTTATCCATTCCAAAAATCCAAGAGAACAAAATTGTTTCTAACATTGCAAAAACAACCAAACTAACCGTACCAGCCCAATAATCATACTCATCAAAAACTCCTTCTTGGTAAAATATAACAGTTGGCAAACCTAAAACTAAAATCATTGCTCCAAAAGACCAAGCTCCTTTATTTTTAGACCAACCAAATTCATCTCTCATAAACCCCATCCATGGCGTACCCATTGCTAATGAAGAAGTAATTCCAGCAAAGAACAAAAGCCCAAACCAACAAACTCCAGCTACTACAGCTAATGTAGAACCCCATTGTTGAAACAGATAAGGCATTGTTTGAAAAGCCATACCAAAACCAGCGTTTTGAATAACCCAATCCAGCCCTAAATATCCAGCAGCAATAGGAATTACAATTAAACTACCTAAAACCACTTCTACAAATTCGTTCATAAAACCAGCAGAAACAGCATTTAAAGCAATATCATCTTTAGATTCAATATAAGCTGCATAACAATGAATAGTTCCCATACCAACTGACAATGTGAAAAAGATTTGACCTGCTGCGGCCATCCAAACCTTTAAATCAAGAATTGATTCATACTGCGGTGTCCAAAGAAAATTTAAACCATCCCACGCGTTTGCATCTGGAAAAATTTCAGAAGCTCCAGATGTTCCTAGAGTTAATCCTCGAACTGCTAATATAACTCCAAAAAGAATTAATAAAGGCATCCCAACTTTTGCAACTTTTTCAATCCCTCCAATACCTTTAGATAGAATAAAAGTATTTAAGACTAAACAAATTACATAAAAAACAACAGCCTCATAAGGAATTCCTGTTGTTGAATGAGCTACATCTACATATGAATTAAAAAAACCAGCAACATTTGCTTGACTCATTCCATCAAAAGTTCCTATTAGGGTATGATATACATAAGACATAGTCCATGATTCAATATAACAATAATATGCAGCTACTGCAATATTTGTAAAAATACCAAAAACACCAATGTATTTAAGTATTCTTCCTTTAACCATTGAATCTAAAATATAAGGAGTACTATGATTTCCAGATCTACCTCCAAATCTACCTGAAGACCACTCTATAAATAATAATGGTATACCCATTACTAAAAAACATACTAAATAAGGAATAATAAATGCTCCTCCTCCATTTTGAACTGCTTGCACTGGAAATCTTAAAAAATTTCCAAGACCAACAGCATTTCCTGCCATTGCTAATATAAGACCAACACGTGATCCCCAAGAATCTGCTTTTGTAGACATATAATTTTTTTGGTTGATAATTTCTCAAAGGTAACAAAACTATCCAAAAAACAAAAAATTTATTAAATCGCTTAAAAAAATTAATTATAAATCAAAAACTGAACTTCTTTTTGTGTAAATCATATCTTTTAGCTTTAATAAAAAAGCAATTGTTAAATAAAAACCAAATCCTAAACCGACAGTAACAAAGGAAATGTAAACAAAAAAAAGTCTTACATTAGAAGCTCGCATTCCTAACCTTTCAGCTAGTCTTGACGCTACAAAAAAACCATGTTTTTCAAAAAAATGAAGAATTTTATGCATTTTAATTGTTTATTTAAGCAAAGATAATCCAATATCACAATTTAAGCATTTTTTAGGATTACAATATTCATTTTTTAAATGAATTAATGTTTGAGAATCAAATGCAGAATTGGATTTTAATTTATGATAATTAAATTTATCAATAATAGTATTTTTCTCGGAAGGAATTTCAATTAATAGATCAATTAAATCATCAATAATAATCTCACCTCTTTGTTTCACGAACAAAAACCTAATAGGTAACACCGCATTGACAACAAGTAAGTTAACAAATGACTTTGACAACTTTTTATTTTTGAACCTACTTTCTTTATCAAAAACATAATGTGTTTTCCAATATTCTGAAACTTCTGAATTAAACAACTTGTAAAAATCATTTAGATTATTCAGATCAATTACTTTAGAAAATAAATTAGTATTTAAATGGTACAAAACAGCTAATTGAGACAATCTAATTGTAGGAAAATTATCAGGTCTTAATTTAAAAAAATGAAGATTTACAAAACCGTCATTAGTAAGTTTATATTTTATTTGTAAATACTTCCATCGTTCTTTTAAATTTTGATAATAAACATCTTCATTTTCATCATTCAACAAATTAGCGAAACCAAACAATAGCGCTTCTAAACTTAATAAATTAGTCTGTTCCTTTCTAATTATTGCAAAAGGAATGCTTTTTGCAATTTTAAAAAAAGATTCTCCATTTACATTTAATCCAAAATATTTTGCCAAAAAAACAAAAAAAGTTGCTTCCCAATCATTCTCGTTTTCATTTAAAAAAGTCTGAATTGATTCTGTTTTTATTTCTAAACGCTCTAAAAACAAACGTTCTTTCCATTTTTTTAGCGTAAATGAATCGACATTATGAATGTCGTTTTCACAGTTAATCCAAGTTTTACTTTTAAATAAATAGTTGTGTTTTTCTAATTCGACATTAGACACATATTTTTTTAGCTCTAAAACAGGAATATTAGTGTTGTTTTTACGAAAAACGTCGACATCGTGTTCCCAAACGACATGCAAAATGACATTATCATAATTAATATCTACTTCATGATGATGCACATACCAATCTGAAGATTTAAGATGGATTTCTACATTTCCGGCCCATTTTTGGTTGGCAATGATAAGTTGTGCATTAAAAAAATCTGGTCCTTGTTCTTTTAAATAAGCACCTGAATTAAGTATTACAACTTCTTCACCACAAACGGTTTGTAAATTTGAAATGTCAAATTTCTTATTTTTCCATAAATAATGTAAAAAATCTTCCTTCATAAAATATTGAAACAATTATCAAATATAAATATTATTCCAAAAAAAATACCACGCATAAACGTGGTATTGATTAAATTATTTAAAACTAATTATTTGATAGCTCCTATGATGTCGTATTTTGTAATAATATGGTGTTTATTATCTCCTAAATCGATCAAAACCGCTTGATTTTCTTTATTTATTAATTTAGAAACTTCTTCAATACTAGTTCCTTTTTTAATAATTGGATAAGGTTTTCCCATAACCTCTTTTATAGGTTTATCACCAATATTATTATCGTTTAAATAACTTTCAAACAAATCAGATTCGTCAATAGAACCTACAAAACCATTAACATCAATTACCGGAATTTGAGAAATTTTATATTTTCTCATTCTTTCGATTGCATGAGAAACCAATTCTTCTGTACGAACAATTACTAAAGGTTTTTCAATATGTCCTTTAATTAAATCTTCTGCTTTTATAATTTCATCTTCCAAGAAACCTCTTTCGCGCATCCAATCATCGTTAAACATTTTACCTACATATCTACTTCCACTGTCATGAAATAAAACCACAACAACATCATTAGGTTTAAAATGCTCTTTTAATTGCAAAAGACCTTTTACCGCAGAACCAGCTGAATTTCCAACAAAAATCCCTTCTTCTAAAGCGATTTTACGCGTATAAACGGCTGCATCTTTATCGGTTACTTTTGTAAAGCCATCAATAAGAGAAAAATCTACATTTTTAGGTAAAATATCTTCGCCAATTCCTTCTGTGATGTATGAATAAATTTCGTTTTCATCGAAAATACCTGTTTCGTGGTATTTTTTAAAAACAGAACCATATGTATCAATTCCCCAAATTTTAATATTTGGATTTTTTTCTTTTAAGTATTTACCAACTCCAGAAATAGTTCCACCAGTTCCTACACCAACAACAAAATGTGTAATTTTACCTTCGGTTTGTTCCCAAATTTCTGGTCCGGTTTGTTCATAATGTGCAACTGCATTTGAAGGATTATCGTATTGATTTACATACCAAGAATTCTCAGTTTCTTCAGCTAAACGCTTTGATACAGAATAATAAGAACGAGGATCTGTTGGCTCAACATCAGTAGGACAAACAACAACTTTAGCACCAACAGCTCTAAGGATATCCATTTTTTCTTTAGATTGTTTATCTGAAATTACAAAAATACATTTGTAACCTTTTACAATTGCTGCTAAAGCTAAGCCCATTCCTGTATTTCCAGAAGTTCCTTCAATAATTGTTCCTCCTGGTTTTAAAAGACCATTGGCTTCAGCATCTTCAATCATTTTAACCGCCATTCTATCCTTTACAGAATTTCCTGGGTTAAAAGTTTCTACTTTTGCTAATACCAAAGCATCCACTTCTTGTGTTATTTTATTTAATTTTACTAATGGTGTGTTACCAATAGTTTCTAATATATTTTTTGCGTATTTCATTCAATTTTTAAATTAATTCATCAGTAAAACTGATTATTGGTTTGCAAAGGTATTTTATAAATTAATGGTTTCCAAATCGTCCAATAAATTACTAACTAACCCTGATAGAGCGATTAGCTTGCGAAGCATGAGCAACTAAAAGCGAAAGCAGGAATATGGTTTTATAAAAAAGCCTTAAAGTTTCGTTTCTATTGAAAGAAATTCCAGACTATTCCAAAACGAACTAGAAAATCACGGTAAGGATAATTAGGCGAAGAATAAAAGTTATAACCTGTCCATGCGGAATTAAAATGTTCTGCTTTTAAAAATAAACGAGCTTGTTTAACTTTTGCATTGATAAAGAAATCTATCATTGGAAAATTTCCAATTTTAGTTTCATTTTGTACATAAAACTCACCTAATAATGGATTGTAATCGTTTGCGTAATATTTTGAAAAATACTGAAATGTAAACCCTGTTTGAATTTGCATTGCATTTTTAAACACATAATCTGTGTAGTATAATGTGTTTCTAGTTACTATTTGAGGTACATTTATAATGTCATTAGATTGATCTACATTTTGATATAAAACCGTATTATCTAATGCAAAACGACCTAATTTAAATTCTTTACTTGCTTTAACAGATGTATAATTAATTGTATTAGCATACTGAAAAGGTTTAACTGTAAGCTGAGTAATATCGTTAGTAACATTATCAAAATATAAATAATCGTTTAAAACAGCATATTGAACCTCTAAATTAATCCATTTACTTTTAAAAATTGCATCAAATTGATTGCGCTTTTCATTTTTGAAGCTATTAGACCAATTGTAATCAATGTAATCACTTTGGTAAAGTGTATAGTTCAAACTTGGTAAAGAGTTCTTCTTTGTGTATTTAAATTCGATTGAAGCAATGCTATCTAGTTTGTATTTTCCAAACAATTCAATATTTGAGATATTTTGATTTGAAATTGAATTTTTTATACTGGTACCAAAATTTATTCCTTTATAATTAAAAGCATAATCAACACCTAAGCTGTGAATTTTATCATTGATAGCATTTGGCACTTCAATATTTCCAAAATTATCATAAACAACACTATTGTAATAATAATTATAGGTATTAGTGTCAATATAAGCAGAAATTTTACCTAACTTTTTAGAATCTAAATCAACACCTATTTTATTATATAGTTGATTGAAACGAGTTTTATTACTAATTGAAGAAGAATAAGCGTCGCCAAATCTTGAACTTACAGTAGGTTGAGTATATTCAAAAAATTTATATTCCTGATTAAACTGATGAAAAACGTTTAATGAAAATGCATCATTAGATTTAATTTTATAGTTGTGATCTATAAAAAAACGATTTCCTTTTAAAAAAGAAGTAGCATCTTTAAAATAAACGTCTAAACGATCTCTTTGATTATAAGGAGATTCACTAGATTCAAAAAGAGAAACATCAATAATTCCTCCATTTTCTTGATTTGAAATATCTTGGCCTGTGAAATGCGCATTTAAAAAGTATTTTTTGTTTGGACTAGAATAACTACTTGTAAATCTAAAATTACCAGAACTGACTAAGTTATTAATATATTTTCCATTTGAACGCAAACCTCTATAAGCGATAGAAAAATTAAGATTTGGTTTTGTATTAATGGTTAAAAAAGCGTCTACTGACTGACCTTGTTCCATAACAGTTTTAAAATACAAATCAGTTAATGGTGTGGGTACATTATAATATTTAATATCGGAAACCTCTAAATAATTAAAATGCTTTCCTTTAAATCCAAAATTTGGTGTAATAGAATTTTCATTTAAAGAAAAATGAAGGGTATTGTATTGCTGGCCTTCATTTGAAAATGGCATTAATCCAAAGATATCTTTACGAAGTAAATTATATTTATATTCTTTTTGAATTGACAAAGTGGTATCTATATAAGTAGTATCCTTTTTAATAGTATATATTTTATACAAATTAAAAGGAGCTTTAGCACTTAAACCAGTAATTATTTCTTGACCTTTAAATAACCTTACAGTATCATTAACAGTGTTCTCTTGAAGTGCATTTGCCTCCAAAGCATTTTTTTTCTCTTGAGAAAATAAACTTAAAGAAATAAAAGTAAAAAAAAGTAAAAAAAAATTTCTCATTACAAACCAAATATTGGCAAATGTAATGAGAAATTTAGGAATAAAAAAAGCCTCAGCAAGCTGAGGCTTAAATTATGTATTAAAATCTACTTGGTCTAGAAGTTCTAGATTTAGAAGGATTTACATAACTACGTGAAGCCATTCTTCCTGAAGCTTGGTAATTTCCATTCTTTGAGAATGTATAAATACCATTTTCAACAGTTAAGGTAGCAACATAAATGTTAATTGTATCATAATTTGGAGTGTTTCCAAAATCTGAATCAATAACATCAGCAGCATCTTGTACAAATGAACCAGCGAATGGTGAATTAGCACGAGAATAAGAAACTGTCATAGGAATATCGAATGCAGGAGTAATTCCAGCAGAAGCTAAAGTAGCATCATCATAAACATTGAACACAATAGTATATTCACCATCTACAAGACCATCAGCAGCAACTTCAGAAATACTTAACGTCATAGTTTCAGGGCAATCCCCAGTAGCTGCAGTCCAAACTTGACTTTCAGCTTGGTCACCATTACTGTCTAAAAGAAGTACATCAACGTCATATCCGATATCACATAAAGTGAATGGGTAACCTGGGATAGTTCTATCCCATGCAAAAGTAACATCTAAATCACCATAATCAGTAATCTCAAAAGTAACAGTAGTATCTGCTAAATCAATATTAGCATCATACATACTTCCAATTTTTAAAGTAAAAGTCTCCATAGATTCTACTTCAGAGTCACCTAAGATAGTAATAGTCCCTTCTCCTGAAAGTGACCATGCAGGAATAACTACTTCATGATCATATTCAAAATCTTCATCTTCAGTTGCTGTTCCTGAAACAAAAGAAACACGAACATGCACATCTACAGGTTGAACTTCCTGCAATGTAACTGCATATGTCAACGTCTTATCAAAACCACCTTCATTAACGTAGTTAATTGAATTCATGGTCACATGTTGAGAAACCGGAACTACAACAGCAGCTCCATCATTAACTTCAATTACTGAATCACCAGTAGCATCATCTGTACTACAAGAAGTTACAGATAAACTAGCAACTAACAATGATAAGAACAAATAATTTAATTTTATTTTTTTCATATTTAATGATATTTAAAATAAACTCAGCAAATAAAACACAAATGCTGAGTTTAAATATTATTTAGTTAGGGTAAATAGTCCAAGATCTATCAACGTACCAAGAAACTCCAGCAACGTTAACACCTGTAAAAGTAATACTTCCATCAGTATTAACAACACCATGAGGCATTGGTGAAGATGTACCTGAAATAGCATTTCCACTTTGATATTGCCAGTCAGTAATTGTTAAATCACCACAAACATCACTAAATTCCCACCAGTATGCATTTGTAAAAGTAGGAAAATAGTCTACATAATACAAACCACCACCTAAAGCTGAAACAACAATTGGCTGAGGTCCAGTAGTATAATTAATAACGTAGTTACCAGCTAAGAACGAACCACAAGAAACAGTTACCTTAGTAGTTTTAGCATTTGTATGAGCTGTAGTACCATCAGTTAAATTTGCAACATAAGTAAGTATCCAATAATCACCAATAGTTAAAGTAGAATCATCACTAGATAAAGCAGTACCATTTAAAGTTAAACCTGCTATTAAGTCAGCATAAGTAAATCCAACTTGGTAAGATTCATGTTGATCAACAACAGGAAAAGAAAACGAAGTTAAAACGGCACTTTCAGAGCTTGAAACCACTCCAGTTGCAGCATCAGTATGGTAAAACTTTTTATAAACATCAACAGATTCTACCATATCTCTTCCTTGAAAAACAGAAAGATCAGCAGTATATACATCAGAAGCAGGAGCTCCTTGTATATAAGCAATTGCATTTGTCTCAACATTTAAAAGACCACCGGTAGTATTACTACCCGTTAATGTATCGTTATCATCATCTGTACAAGAAACAAATCCAAGTACAAAAAGGAAAGCGAAAGATAAATTTAATACTTTTTTCATAATTTTTATTTTTTTAAAATTAATTCATCCACCAAACTTTAGACTCCATACTATCACCATTATCTAATGAAGCTGCAGCAGCAGCATAATTAGCTTGATTGTAGTTTTGAGAATCAGTAGAATAATAGAATCTTTTTGGAATTACTGGAATTGCAGCATCAACTACAGGAGATAAAGCTGGATAACCTGTTCTTCTCCATTCTGTCCAAGCTTCAATACCTTGACCGTAAAGAGCTAACCAACGTTGAGTTCCAATTTGAGTTCTACCAGCAGCTTGAGTTGTAAAATCAACAGTAGCTAAATAACCAGCTGAAGGAGTACCTAAACCATTAAAAGCAAAACTAGCAGTAATACCATTTATATAATGAATTTTAGCTTGAGTAACTGCTCCAGGAATAATTAATTCATTAGCCGCTTCAGCAAGCAAAAACTCAACTTGTGCATAAGATAATAAGACTCCTGGCAATGTAGGTTGTAAATAGAATGTTCCAGGAGAAGAAAATGCATTGTAAGAACCAGGGTTTTCAACACCAGGAGTATTTCCAACATAAGCACTAGCATTATTTGGCTGCGCATAAACAGGAAGTCTTGGGTCTGAAATTGAATTTAAAGTATTTACTAAAACAGAACTCACTTTATATTCAGCACGAGGAGCAAAAACAATAGTTTCATAAATAGGATTTGCATCTGGTTGAGCTGCAGTATAAGCTAATTCAGCCGAATCTGCATTAGATGAGAACAATAAACCTGAAGAGACTAATGCTTGAACATCTGAATCAACAGTTCTTCTGGCAGAAATTCTCATTAAAGCTTTTAATTTTAATGAAGCTGCAAATTTTCTCCATTTTGAAGCATCACCACCATAAATCAAATCTGCAGATGGAGTAATAGTACCTGTACCAGAAGCAAGTAATGTTTCTGCTTGATCTAATAATCCCAAAATACCATCATATACAGTCTCTTGATCATCAAAAGCAGGTTTTACATTTCCAGGTACATTTGCTTCAGTAAATGGAACTGGACCATAAACATCAGTTAAAATTTGAAAAGCATTAGCTTTCATAATCAAAGCTGCAGCTTGTAAATTCGTGTTACCATCTTCTCCAGCTAAAGCAAAAGCAGCATCAGCTTCAGAAATAACAGAAGTGTACATAACAGTCCACAAAGAGTTCATTAAAGCTCTTCTAGGAATATATTTCTCTTCATCATTGTACTGAACTTTAGACATATGTTGTGCCCAACATAATCCCATATCTCCACCAATCTGCATATTATAAATTGTATTCTGAGTTGCAGTAATAGTAGAAGATAACAAAAGATTAGGATCTGTTACTTGTGAACTATTTGGAGAGATATTAATCTCTTCAAAATCTTTATCACAACTAACAGCAGTAACTGCGATAGAAGCAATAAATAAATAAAATAGTTTTTTCATAGTTTTTTAATTAAAATTTAACATTAATATTAAATCCGTATGTTCTTGCAGATGGTAATTGACCAAACTCTTGACCTTGCTCACCATTTGAGTTACTGAATCCAGTCTCTGGATCAATATGTGGAGCTTTCTTATAAAGAATAGCTAAGTTTCTACCTACAACTGACACTTTGAAGTCTTGTATAAAAGTACCTTGTAACCATTTTTTAGGTAAAGAGTACCCAAGAACAACTTGTCTTAATTTTACGTAAGAAGCATCAAAGATTCCGCTTTCTGTAAAGTTAGAGTAATTATATGCATATTGGTTGAAAGATTTAGCAGAAACTACAGTAGTATTAGGAACATAACCTCCACTACCATCAGAAACAACACCGTCACCAACAACACCAGTTTCACGACCAATAAGAGTTTCGTCTAATGTACCAGCATATCTACCCCACATATATGACATAGAGAAAATTTCTCCACCCATTTTAGCATCAACTAAAGTGCTTAAATCAAATCCTTTATATTTGAAAGTAAAATTAGCTCCTCCTGTCCAGTCTGGAGTAATATTACCTAAAACAACTAATTCAGAGTTATTTACTTTTGGTAAACCATTTTCATAAATAATTTGTCCTTCTGAAGTTCTAGAATATGGAAAACCAACGATAGCTCCATAAGCTTCACCTGGTCTTGCTTGTAATTCCATTCCCCATTGACCACCTAAAGTATAAGCATCAGCTCCTCCTAAATCAGTAACCTCATTTGTATTCTTAGCGAAGTTTAAATCAACATCAAAAGAGAAGTTATCATTTTTAACAATTGTACCACCTAATTGAAGTTCAATACCTTTGTTAACCATTTCTCCTGCATTTTCCCAAGATGATGTAAACCCTGAAGCCGCCTCAACTTGCAATGGTAAAATCAAATCAGTACTTGTTTGATTATAGTAAGTAGCAGAAAAACGTAATCTATTACTAAATCCAGTAATATCTAATCCAAATTCAGTACCAGTTACAGATTCTGGTTTAATATTTGGATTCCATTGCGTATTTGGAACAGCAGATTGAGTTCCGAAGTTATTATTCCCTAAAGAATAAGTTCTATTTAAACTATAAGCGCTCAAAGCACCTGTACTACCAACTTTAGACCAACCAGCTCTTAATTTAACGTAATTTAATTTTGAATCATTAAATCCTAACATATCAGATAAAACTACCGATGCAGAAACTGCAGGGTAAAAGAATGAATTGTTTTGAGATGGTAAAATAGAAGCCCAGTCATTTCTAGCTGAGAAATCTAAGAAAGCATAACTTTTATAAGACAATTGACCAAAACCGAAAACAGAGTTTATTCTTTGCTCAGTATAATTACTAGAAATATTTGGAGTTGTTCCAGACTTAACGTTACCTAAAGTAAATAAACCTGGTAACTCTAAACCACCTGTTAATTCACCCACTTGAGCAGTATAAATTCTTTTTAAAGAGTTCATACCTCCGTTTAAACTAAATCCAAAATTATCAGATAAATCTTTTTTATAAGTTAAAATTGCTTCAGCATTAATTTCAGAATATCTTCTTGAAACTTCAGCATAATAACCATCAGCATTCTCATTAGTACCAACCTCATTTCTTAAAGTTTCTAATTGAGAATAATGATCAATACTAATTTTACCATTTGCAGATAATGCATCAGTAAACTTATAGTTTAAGAATGTTGCACCAGTAACTCTGTCTTGATCAAATGTATTTCTATTAATTTCTAGAGCCCAATAAGGGTTATTTTGATAAATAGTATTCCAGTTTAAAGGAGTACCTTCAGCAGCAGTTCCTTCAGCAGCTAATGGTAAGTTTCTCCAATCTCTTAAATCAGAAAAATTAACATTACGAGCTGACCAGATAAATTGCTGAACAACGTTTCCAGCAGAATAACCAACAGTAGGCAAGTTATTACTCTTATTATTAAAGTAAGTTACATTTACCCCTGCAGTTAATTTTTCACCTAATTTCATTGTCCCGTTAAGACCAACATTAAATTTCTTAAAGTCAGTAAAAGGAATCATACCTTTTTCATCAGAATTACCGATAGATAATCTGAAATTAGAGTTTTCTCCACCAGATCTTAAAGTAATACTATTAGATTGAGAAACTCCAGTATCGTAAAAATCTTTTACGTTGTCTGGGTGTGAAACCCAAGGAGTTGGTTGACCACCATTTTTATAAGAATCCCATTGAATAAAAGAAAGACCTCTATCTAAAGCAGGACCCCAACTTTCATCAACACCATCATTATAACCACCACCAGCACCATCTACGAACTCAAAATAGTCACTAGTAGCACCTTGTCCATAAGAATTTTGGTAATTAGGCAATAATAAAGGATTTGAAAAAGTAATATTTGAGTTAAAAGAAACCTCAAATTTATCTTTATTTTTTCCAGATTTAGTAGTAATTAAAATTACACCATTACTTGCACGAAGACCATATAATGCAGCAGCAGTAGGTCCTTTCAATACCGTAATAGACTCAATATCATCTGGGTTAATACTTGCAGCACCATTAGGTAAATCTCTACCACCACTAGAACCAGCATTTCCATAGTTACTATTATCGAAAGGAACCCCATCAATAACAAATAACGCTTGGTTGTTACCTGTAATAGAAGCATTACCTCTCAATACTACTCTTGAAGACGAACCAACTGCTCCAGAAGAATTTGTAACTTGCACACCAGCAATTTTACCTGATAACGCATTAACAATATTTGATTCTCTAGCTTCAGTCATAGACTCACCTTGAATAGATTGTGCAGCATATGTAACTGCTTTTTCAGAACGCTTAATACCTAAAGCCCCTGTTACTACAACTTCACCACCCGTTAAGATATCTTCAGCCATAATCATATTGACTACACTAGAAGCACCAACAGTAGCAGTTCCTTTTTTCATACCAGTGTATGTAAACACTAATACATCACCTTGTTTTGCTTTGATAGAGTAATTTCCATCAAAATCTGTAGTTGTTCCATTAGTTGTTCCTTGAACAACAACATTAGCCCCACCTAAAGGCCCTAATGCATCAGACACAACACCTGTTACAGTTTTCTCTTGCGCGAACGAAAACTGCATTGAAAACGCCATTATAAGCGTAAAAATCCATTTAAACTTCGATCTCATATTAAATTTATTTGAGTTAGTTATTTCGCAAACTTCTTAATTATTTCTTAAATAACCAAATAAAACTACGGAATATTCGTAATTAATTTTGTTAAATTTTTTAGCGCTAAACTTATAATTTACGAAACAATCTTACTTATTAGATGCATTATTCGCAGAAAGGTTGCGTGAAAAATTATATTTTTGACAAAAAATTGATATGTTAAGCAAATGTTATAAAGACAATATTATTGAATGTGGAACCGACGAAGCTGGAAGAGGTTGTCTCGCGGGGCCTGTAACAGCAGCAGCCGTAATACTTCCTGAAGATTTTGATTTACCCTTATTAAATGACTCAAAAAAAATCTCAGAAAAAATTAGAGACAATTTAAAACCTTTAATTATTTCACAAGCTATTTCTTTTGGAGTAACCCATATTGAACCAATAATTATAGATGAAATTAATATTTTAAATGCTTCTATTTTAGCTATGCAAGAGTCAATTCTTAAACTAAATCCAAAACCTGAGCATATTATTGTTGACGGAAACAGATTTAAACCTTTGAAAGACATTCCATACACTACAATAATTAAAGGAGATAGTAAATTTATAAGTATTGCAGCTGCTTCTGTTTTAGCTAAAACCTATAGAGATGCTTATATGGATAAAATTCATGAAGAATATCCAATGTATAATTGGAAACAAAACAAAGGCTACCCTACCAAGGAACACAGGGAAGCTATAAGAAAGTATGGAACAACTAAATACCACAGAATGACATTTAAATTATTGCCAGAGCAGCTTAAGTTAGAAATTTGATTTTAGCACATTAAAAACTTGAATTTTTATTTTCTTACTGGAGAAATCAAATTATAAAATCACTAAAGACTACACGGGGTATGTACGAGGTATGTATGGAGTATCTACGAGATATCTATAACTGATTAGTCAACCATTTTCGCTTCAAAAAGAACTGCAAAATGATTCAGTATTTTTTCTTTAACTTCTTGTTCGTTTACTTTTTCTACACCAAGCTCTACGTTTAACGAAGTAACCGCTTTTCCTTTTATACCACATGGAATAATATTATCAAAGTAACCTAAATCGGCATTTACATTTAATGCAAAGCCATGCATAGTTACCCAACGTGAAGCTCTAACTCCCATTGCACATATTTTTCTTGGAAATGGAGTTCCTACACCTAACCATACTCCGGTTTCACCATCACTTCTTGTAGCGGGAATTCCGTATTCTGCTAAAGTTAAAATGATAGCTTCTTCTAAAAATCGTAAATATTTATGAATATCGGTAAAGAAATTTTCTAAATCAAGAATTGGATAACCCACAATTTGTCCTGGTCCGTGATAGGTAATATCTCCTCCTCTATTGATTTTATAAAAAGTTGCTCCTTTATCTGCTAATTGTTTTTCTGAAAGTAATAAATTAGAAAAATCACCACTTTTACCCAATGTATAAACATGCGGATGCTCTACATACAAAAAATAATTTGGCGTTTGAAGTTGTAGTTCTTCTCTTCTGTTTCTGATTTTTAAATCGACAATTTCTTTAAAAAGCTCTTCTTGGTAATCCCAAGTTTCTTTATAATCTTTATTACCTAAATCTTGAAGCTTTATTTTTTTATTTTGAAGCACGGAATTGTATTGAAAATTAATTTTACAAATATACAAATGATTTATCTAATAGCCCTGACAGTAATGGCATCCTTTTTTGTCCTTCGGCAAAAGCTCAGGATGACAAAAAAGATAGAATGAATGGCAGGAATTACAAAGCCAAAAAAGCCTAAAGTTTACGCTTCCTAAAAAAGTATTCAGTGTTCAGTTGAAAGTTGGCAGTTTTTTAATTTATACCTATATTTGCACACTTAAAAATCAAAATTATGCAACTTTCGGAACAAGAAATTATCAGAAGAGAAAAGTTAAACAGTTTGCGTCAATTAGGCATTAATCCTTATCCTGCAGACTTATTTCCCGTTAATCATACCTCAAAACAGGTTAAAGATAATTTTGAAGAAGGCAAACAGGTTATTTTGGCTGGAAGAATTATGAGCGACAGAGACATGGGAAAAGCTTCTTTTGTTGAGTTACAAGATAGTGAAGGAAGAATTCAATTGTACTTTAACAGAGATGTAATTTGTCCTGGCGAAGATAAAACAATGTATAATCAGGTTTTTAGAAAATTAACCGATTTAGGTGATTTTATAGGAATTGAAGGAGAGTTATTTTTAACGAAAGTTGGAGAAAAATCGGTTCGTGTAAATAAATTTACTTTTTTAAGTAAAACTTTGCGTCCGTTACCATTGCCGAAAAAAGACGAAGAAGGAAATACACATGATGCATTTGTAGATCCTGAATTAAGATACAGAATGCGTTATGTAGATTTAGTTGTAAATCCTCAAGTTAAAGAGGTTTTTGTAAAAAGAACTAAATTATTTACAGCTATGAGAACTTTCTTCAACCAAGCCGGTTACATGGAAGTTGAAACTCCGGTTTTGCAAGCAATTCCTGGTGGTGCAGCTGCCCGTCCTTTTATTACACACCATAACAGTTTAGACATTCCATTATATATGCGAATTGCCAACGAATTATACTTAAAGAGATTAATCGTAGGTGGTTTTGACGGTGTTTATGAATTTTCTAAGAACTTCCGAAACGAAGGAATGGATAGAACACATAATCCTGAATTTACAGCAATGGAAATTTATGTAGCCTACAAAGACTACAATTGGATGATGGAAATGACCGAAAACTTATTAGAACATTGTGCTAATGAAGTGAACGGAACTACTGATGCTACTTTTGGAGCACATAAAGTAAGTTTTAAAGCTCCATACGCAAGAGTAACGATGACTGATGCTATCAAGCAATTTACAGGTTTTGACATTACCGGAAAAACAGAAGCTGAATTATTTGAAGCTGCAAAAGGAATGGGAATTGCTGTTGATGAGACCATGGGTAAAGGAAAATTAATTGATGAAATTTTTGGCGAAAAATGTGAAGGAAACTTTATTCAACCCACTTTTATTACTGATTATCCAAAGGAAATGTCGCCTTTATGTAAAGCACATAGAGACAATCCTGAATTAACAGAGCGTTTTGAATTAATGGTTTGTGGTAAAGAAATTGCCAATGCCTATTCAGAATTAAACGACCCTATTGACCAAAGAGAACGTTTTGAAGCTCAAATGGCATTAGCTGCAAAAGGAGACGATGAAGCAAATGGTATTATTGATGAAGATTTTTTAAGAGCTTTAGAATATGGTATGCCTCCAACTTCTGGATTAGGAATTGGAATGGATCGATTAATAATGTTTTTAACAAACAATCCTTCTATTCAAGAGGTATTATTCTTCCCTCAAATGCGTCCTGAGAAAAAAGGTCCAGAATTAACAGAAGACGAAAAACATATTATTGAAATTTTAAAAGCAAATGAAGGAATTTCGATTGGTGATTTAAAAATAAAAGCCGACTTAAGCGGAAAAAAATGGGATGCTGCAAGTAAAGGAATTAGCAAACATGGCTTAATGAAGATAAAAGTAGATGGCGAAAATAAAATTGCCGAATATTTAGGAAAATAGATTCAGATAAAAGACAATAGACCGCTTCACTGAAAGATAAAAGACTTGAAGTAAGTCAAAAAAAAAAGAGCATTCATTAACCTGAATGCTCTTTTTTTTTCATAAAGTTTTCTTAATAATTAAACCTTTATAAATTTTGGTTGTCTTAATCATATAACAATTAAAAAATATAAACTTATGAAAAAATTATTTTTAGCAGCTTTATTATCAGTATCGATGATTGCTGTATCGCAAAAGAGAGAACAAAAAGGAGACGATCAATTAACTATTGAGCAAAGAACTGAATTAAAAGTTAAAAAAATGACTTTAGATTTAGATTTAAATGCAAAACAACAAAAAGAACTAACCGCTTTATATCTTGAAGAAGGAAAGAAAATGGAAGGAAAGAGAGCTGAAATGAAATCTAAGAAGGAAAAAGAAGAAAAACCTTCAAAAGAAGAACGATTTGAAATGAAAAACAAAAGATTGGACAATCAAATTGAAATGAAGGCTAAGTTGAAAAAAATTCTTACTCCTGAGCAAATGGAAAAATTTGAAAAAATGAAAGAAGACAAGCCAAATAGAATGCAAAAAAGAGAAAGAAAATCGGAACCTAAAAAGTAATTAATCTCTTTATTTGGTTGCAAAACAATTTTAGTTTATTTTTGTTTTGACTTATAACTATAAAAAAAACAAAATGAAAAAAATTATTTCTTTATTTATTTTATTATTTGCTTTTAGCTTTTCAGTTAATGCACAAGAAACAAGCAGAGAAGATGTGAAAACTTTAGCTAAAAAAGATCTTACACTTTTGTCTGATAATATAAAAATTGACGACCAAAAAACAAAAGAGCTTTATAATGTATTTATACAAAAGCATTCTTCACTTACAGAGAAAAATGATGAAGAATCAAGAATTATGTTATCAAGAAAGATATCTTCTAAACTAGAGTCTATTTTAGGAAAAGAAGAATTTGCTAAGATTTCAAATAATAAAGAGTTATTAAAAAAATTAACTTATTAATAAAAAATCCCAATCAATTGATTGGGATTTTTTTCATTAAAATTCTTTTGTTACTTCATCCACACATTTAATAGTATAGTCTAAATCTTCATAACTTAGAGCATCTGTAATAAACCAAGTTTCATAAGCCGAAGGAGCAATGTAAATACCTTTTGAAAGCAACCCATGGAAGAATTTTTTAAATAAATCATTATCCCCATTTTTAGCCGTTTCAAAATCATACACTTTATTCTTATCAAAATGTACCGATATCATTGAACCCACTCTGTTAATCGTAAAATCAACCTTATTATTAATTAGTTTTTCTCTAATTCCTTCTTCTAAGTATTTTGTTTTTTCTTCTAATCGAATAAATAATTCTTTATCTTGATTAATGCTTTTCAACATTTCAAGTCCGGCAGCCATAGCTAAAGGATTACCTGACAAGGTTCCTGCTTGATAAACTGGACCAATTGGTGATAAGCAATTCATTATCTCATTACGAGCTGCAAAAGCACCCACTGGAAGGCCTCCACCAATAACTTTACCAAAACAAACAACATCAGCATTAACTCCATACAGTTCTTGCGCACCACCTTTTGACAACCTGAATCCTGTCATCACTTCATCAAAAATAAGCAATGCATCATTATCATTACAAACCGCTCTCAAATCGTTTAAAAAACCTTCCATTGGAGGTATACAACCCATATTTCCTGCAACAGGTTCAATTATAATGGCAGCAATTTCATTTTTATTGGCTTCAAATAAAGCTTTTACATTTTCAATATCATTGTAATTAGCTAGCAAAGTATCTTTTGCTGTTCCTTCAGTAACTCCTGGACTATTTGGAACTCCAAAAGTACTTAAACCACTACCGGCAGCAATTAAAAATGAATCGGAATGACCGTGATAACAACCTGAAAATTTAATTATTTTATCCTTTTTTGTATACC
>PKEA01000031.1 GCA_002862805.1 Flavobacteriaceae bacterium
GCTCCAAGAGATTTTGATAAAACGCATCCAAATATTGATTTGATTCGTAAAAAACAATTTTTAGTCGTTAGAAAATTTACAGATAAAGAAGTTTTATCACCAAATTTTGAAGTTGAAGTTTTAGAATCATTTAAAGCAATGAGACCATTTTTTAACTACATGAGCGATGTTTTAACGACTAATTTAAATGGAGAAAGTATTATTTAAGATACAATCTCTTTACAAGCTTAAAATCTATATTGTTGGTAAATAATACAAAATAATCTTTTTGCCAAGATTGTGTTTTTTCAGCTTGTTTGTTTGTTGTTTTTTCCCAAGTTGGATAAACTCTAAATGCACGTTTTCCTTCTTTATTATCTGTAGAGATAATACCTTTTTGAGTTAATATTTTTTTTGGAAATATAAATTGACCAAAATTATCTTCTGAAGAACAGTTAACTATAAAAAAATCGAAATCATCGTGTTCAAAATAAGGTTCAATTGGCCCTAAATCACTTCTTTTCCAAAATGCAACAAATTGGCCTGTTTTTTTGGGAGTAATTTTACCTTTTCTAAAAATAATCTTGTTTTCATTTAAATAAAATGAACAAGCAAAATATTCTTTACTTTCAATTTGATGAATAACATTTGAAATTTTTAAATTACAAATGTTATATATTTTTTCTTCTAATAAATTTAATTCTAATTCAATCATGTTTTATTATTCTTCAAACAATTGAATTTGACTTTTTAATCGTTCAATTAATAAGTTCATCATTCTTTTGTTAATATTTGATGAGTTTTGAATGTATTCTTTGTATTCGATAATTGTAAACATTCCCATAACAATACCTTTTAAAGAATTTCTAAACTTAATGTCACGTTGAATTGCATTCTCAATATAATTCATTTTCTTTTCAGGAGAAAGTGTAAAAAAAACACTTTTTTGCTTAGTTGCATAATTTTTAAAAACTTCAATAAATAAATCATTTTGAAATTTTAGAATAGGACGCAAGGTTTGGTTTTGAAATTTTTCTTCTAAACTAGAGCTTTCAGTAATTGTACCAATAGAATTTCCTCTTATTTCTAATATAGATTCATCTTTAGTTTTCATAGAAACAGTTTTAATTTGTTTATTAAAGATAATAAATATCCTTCAGTAAACTGAAGGATATTTATTAAGTTATTAATAACGAAATGTTAATTTTTTAATCTAATGTAGTGTTTGCTAATTCAAAAACTTCTAAATCAAAATATTGAACTGAAGCAAGTATATGATCAAAAATATCAGCCATTATATGTTCATAATTTTCCCAAGTTTTATCTTTAGAAAAACAATATATTTCTAGTGGAATTCCTTTTTCAGTAGGCTGTAAATGACGAACCATCAATAACATATCGTTATTAATTCCGGTATGAAACTGAATATATTGTGTTATATATTTTCTAAATAAACCTAAATTAGTTAAGTTTCTTCCATTTAATATATTTGACTTATCAAATTCATTTACTTGATTATAATTATCAATTTCTGCCTTTCTATGTTCAATATATGAAGTCAAAAATTGAATTTTTTTAAAACTATCAAGTTCTTGATCTTTTATAAAACGAACAGAACTAGGTTTTAGTAGAATATGACGTTTAATTCTTCTTCCATCTGAAATTTGCATTCCCTGCCAATTTTTGAAAGAATCAGAAATTAAACTATATGTTGGAATTGTTGTGGTTGTATTGTCAAAATTTCTAACCTTAACAGTAGCTAAATTAATTTCTATTACATCTCCATCGGCACCAAATTTCTCCATAGTAATCCAATCACCAATACGAACCATATCATTTACAGAAACTGAAATACTTGCAACAAAACCAAGTATTGTGTCTCTAAAAACTAAAATAATAATTGCTGAAATAGATCCAAAAGTAGCTAGGAAAGTATTCTTATTAATATCAAATAATATCGTAATAAATGAAACAACACCAAGTATCCAAAGCATAATCATAATTACTTGAATATAACTATCAATTGGTTTATCACTAAATCTAGGTTTATGTTTTAAATAATCACGTAAAGCATTAAAAATACTTCGTGTAATCCAAAGCGATAATAATATAATGTATGTTTTAATACCTTTTTCAAAAAAATCTTCCCAATAGGTAAATTGTTTTAAAATTACTGGTACCGTTTTATATACAAATAATAGAGGAATTAAATGTGCAACATATTTAGCCGTTTTATTTGCAACTAAAAAGTCATCAAAAGAAGATTTTGTTCTTGCTGCAACAATTGCAAGAATAATAATTAATATTTTTTTACAAATAATATCTAAAATATATGCAATAACTATTAATAGGACAATATTTATCGTGAGATTAATATATGAAGCTATATCATCACTAAAGTTTAAATCTTTTAAAATAGAATATGCCCAATTAAATATTTTCATTTATTTTAATTTATATCTTTTAAGTATTTTTTTTCTACATAAAAAGTTGCAAATGGTATTAAAGAGGCAATACATACAATTAAGAATGTATTAACGGTCCATTTAATTTTAAATTTAACTAATAAAGCTAAAATTAAATATGCAATAAATAAAACCCCATGAGCCATACCTAATGGGAATAATATTGTTTTATACAAATCTAAATTTATATTTTTTGTAATAAACATGTTAGCAAATAAAAAAAGATAAGAAAATCCTTCTAAGATTGCAATAATTTTAAAAAATTTTATCATGATAAAGCAGAATAAATAGCAAATCCATATATAACAAAACGAAATACACGAAGAGATGCAAATAAGAAAAAGTGTTTTTTAGAAAAGTTAATCATTCCAGCTGCTAAACAAGCCATTGCAAAAGGTAAGGGAAGTAAAGCCCCTACAGCAATTAAAAAACCACCCCATTTTTGCATATTTTTTATATGTTTAGACATTTTGCCTTCAAAATACTCATTAATTAAAGGAATAAGCAATAAACTCCTTCCCATAAAATAAGCTATTACACCACCAAAATAAGAAAGAATAGCTAAAATAGATAAATAGAGTAGAGGTGATGAAGTACTTTTTGTCCAAGCAATAAAAATATCTGGAGGTAATAATCCAAGAAAACTTTCAGAAACAAAAAATACCGAAAATATAGATAAATCACTAAAATTCTGAGTTATATAAGCCATCATTTCATTTATACTCATTACTTTATAATTAATATAAAGCAAAATGGCTATTACAATAACTAAAGGAATGATTGCCTTTTTAGTATTTGTCCAAATAAAGCGATAGAAACCTGTATATTTATAATACTGGTGTAAAAGTTTAAATCTTGATTTTTTAGGTTTTTCCATTTGGGTAAATTTGCAATACAAAATTAAGGGGTAAACTATTATAAATACGTTAAAGTATATATAAAAAAATCGGTACATGGTACCGATTTATATTATGTAAAATAGAACATAATTAAAATGCTATAAATGCATTATTATATTCTTTTAAATCTAATAAATTATTTTTCTTAGATAAATCAGTTAATAACGATAAAAAGTACTCAAAACTCTCTAAATCATTTTCTTTAGAAATAATTGTAGTTGTTTCAGTTTCTTCATCAAGAGGTTCATCATCTGGAATACCTATAAAAAAAGCATTATTGTTTTCTAAATGTTCATATGCTAAACGAAGAGCTTTAGTAACTATAGGATTTTGTTCTTCTAAAGAATACTCTCTAACTTTTTTTAAATCAGTAACTATTGATTCAACTTCAAATTCATTTTTAATCAATTTTTTTTGAATCTTTTCAATTAATTTTAGTGCATATCTATTTTCCATAAGGCTTTATTTATAAGGAATACAAAATTAGAGCTAATTACTTTTTTATACAACCTTTTTTTAACCTATTTTTTATATTTTATTTTTGAACTATAATATACATTATGTAAAATAGAATATTTTTAAATATATGAAAAAGAATTTGTAATTTCGTTGAATATCTTGTCTCATTATGAAAAATCCAATTGCAGAAAGAATTACAGACTTTCTAAAACAATACCACCCTTTTTCTAGTATAGAATATGTGAATTTATTGAATATTGCAAAAAGTGTTAGAGTTATTTATTTAGAAAAAAATGAAACACTTTTTAAAATTAACGAAAATACGCATGAATATTTTTATGTAGTAGCCTCTGGTGCTATTGGATTATCAGTAACTTCAGATGCTGATGAAATACTTATTGATAAATGTGATGAAGGTGATATTTTAGGTTTGCGCCCTTTTTTTGCAAAGGATAATTATTTAATGAACGCAAAAGCTCGAGAGGAAAGTATTGTTTATGCAATTCCGATAGATACTTTTAAGCCTTTAGTAGCTTCAAATTCTAATGTTTTAAGCTTTTTATTAGAAAGTTTTGCTTCAAATACAAGAAATCCTTACGATAAAAATAATAAAGGTAAATTAATATCTGAAAATGTTATTTATAGCGACCAAAATGCTGAAATTCAGTATTATCAACCTATAAAATATACTGCAAACCCTATTACAGCTTCACCAAATGACATTGTTAGATATGTTGCGCAAACTATGGCAAGTAGTAAAATAGGAAGTATTATTATACACAATAATAGAAAACCAATAGGAATTGTAACCGATAAAGATTTACGTGCTAAAATTGCTACTGGTTTATTTGGAATTGATGTAACTATTGATAAAATTATGTCGTCACCGGTTATTACTGTTGCCGATAATCTATCTATCGCAGAAGCTCAAATTATGATGCTTAAAAATAATGTTTCTCATTTATGTGTAACTCAGGATGGATCAGTCGATTCTGAAATTACTGGAATAATTACAGAACACGATATCATTGTAGCTCAAGCAAATAATCCTGGTGTATTATTAAAGGAATCAAAAAGAGCACAAAACTCAACTGATTTAAAAGATGTTAGAGAGAAACTAACCGATTTAATTCAACATTCATTAGATAAAAATGTTCCTATAAATCATATTTCTTCAATTGTTGGCGAGATTAATTTAGCAATTACAAAGCGTGCTATTGAATTGACTATTGAAAAAATAGGAACTCCTCCTCCAACTCAATTTGCATGGTTAAACATTGGTAGTCAAGGCAGAAAAGAACAACTTTTAATGACTGATCAAGACAATGCTTTAGTTTTTGAAGATGTTCCAGAAGAAAAATACGATTCAGTTAAAAGATATTTTCTCCAATTATCAGAATATGTTACAGACATACTAAATCAGATAGGTTACGAATATTGTCCTGCTAAAATGATGGCCAGTAACCCTTTATGGTGTAAATCTGTTACCGATTGGCAAAACCAATTTAAAGGATGGATAAATGCTCCTGGTGAAAAAGGAATTTTAATGTGTACTATTTTCTTTGATTATGATTTTGTTTATGGAAATGAAGCTTTAGTTGATGAGATAACAAAAACAATTCAAGAAGAAACATTAGATAATCAATTATTTTTTGCCTTTTTAGGTGCTGATGCATTAAAAAATCCACCACCTTTAGGTTTTTTTAGACAGTTTTTAGTAGAAAGTGATGGAGAGCATAAAGATAATTTTGATATCAAAGGAAGAGCATTAATGCCTTTAATTGATGCAGCAAGAATATTATCTCTAAGTAAAGGAATAAAAAATATAAATAATACAATCTCAAGATATTCTAAACTTGCCGAATTAGAACCTCAAAATGCAACAACTTATGAAGCTTGTGCTGAAACTTTTGCCGATTTATTAAAATTTAGAACGGAAGAAGGTTTAAAAAATGAATCTGATGGTAGATATTTAAACTTGAATGAGTTATCTAAATTAGATAAAGTAAAACTTAAAAATGGTTTTCAACCCATTTCAGATATTCAAGAAATCATAAAAAACCGATTTCAATTAACTTATTTTACTTAATATGTCGTTTAATTGGTTTAAAAAAATAGTTAAAGATTATCCTAAATTTTGGGAAACTTACTTGGCTTATTTTGATGATCATCAAAATAAAAATAATCGTTATGTGGTTTTTGATTGTGAAACCACAGGCTTAGATTATAGTACCGATAAAATACTATCAATTGGTGCAGTTGCTATTGAAAACAACCAAATTGTAGTAAATGATTTTATGGAAGTTTTTTTAATACAAGATTATTTTAAACGAGAGTCTGTACCCATTCATGGAATTTTAAAAGAAGGAAAAGAAGAAAAAATAGTTGAAGCCGAAGCTGTTATTAGATTTTTAGATTTTATTAAAAATGCCACTTTAGTTGGTCACCATGTAGCTTTTGATATTGAAATGATTAATCAAGCACTAGATAGATTAGAAGTAGGAAAATTAAAAAATCAAGTGATGGATACTGATGTTATGTATCAAAAACTGAAGTATTTACCGCAAGAAGAACATTATTCTTTAGACGAATTATGTGATATTTATAAAATTAGAAAATCGGACAGGCATACGGCAAGTGGTGATTCTTTTATTACAGCATTATTATTCTTAAAATTGAAACGCAAATTAGATATATAAAAAAAGCTGTTTCATCTCTGAAACAGCTAATTTAACCAAAAAAACCAATAACTATAGCTTATTACTCTTAATTTCATCCACTATTTCAGGATTTAATAAAGTTGAAATATCTCCAAAATTAGAGAAATCACCTTCGGCTATTTTTCTTAAAATTCTACGCATAATTTTTCCAGATCGTGTTTTAGGTAAACCAGTTACAAACTGAATTTTATCTAATTTTGCAATTGGCCCAATTTGATCTGAAATCATTTGATTTATTTCTTTTGCTAAATTATCTCTATCACGACCTTCACCTGTTTCTTTTAAAATCACATATCCATATAATGCATTTCCTTTTACATCATGTGGAAAACCTACAATTGCACTCTCAGCAACTGCTGGGTGTTCATTAATAGCATCTTCAATTGGTGCAGTTCCTAAATTATGACCAGAAACAATTATTACATCATCTACTCTACCTGTAATTCTATAGTAACCTACTTCGTCACGAAGTGCACCATCACCCGTAAAATATTTACCTGGATAAGCTGTAAAATAAGTTTCTTTATATCGTTGATGATCGCCCCAAATAGTTCTTGCCATTGATGGCCATGGAAACTTTATACACAAACTTCCTGTTACTTGATTTCCTTCAATTTCATTGCGCAATTCATCCATTAAAACGGGTTGAATACCTGGTAAAGGTAATGATGCGTATGTTGGTTTTGTTGGAGTAACAAAAGGTAATGGAGAAATCATTATTGCACCAGTTTCTGTTTGCCACCAAGTATCAACTAATGGACAACGTTTTCCTCCTACATGATCATTATACCAGTGCCAAGCTTCTTCATTAATTGGTTCACCAACAGAACCAATAACTTTTAACGAATCTAACTTAAATTTTTGAACATAATCAATATTTTCTTTTGCTAAAGCACGTATTGCTGTGGGAGCTGTATAGAATTGACTAACTTTGTGTTTGTTTATAACTTTCCAAAAACGGCTATAATCAGGATATGAAGGCACTCCTTCAAAAATAACTGTGGTTGCCCCATTTAAAAGTGGTCCGTATAAAATATATGAATGTCCGGTTATCCAACCTATATCAGCTGTACACCAATATACATCGTTTTCTTCATAATTAAATACATTTTTAAAAGTATAAGCCGTGTTTACCATGTAACCTGCAGTTGTATGAACCATCCCTTTTGGTTTTCCTGTTGACCCAGAAGTATAAAGAATAAATAATGGGTCTTCTGCATCCATAACGGCTGCTACATGATTGGCAATTGCATTATCTAATAAAGGCTGCAACCATATATCACGACCTTCTTTCATTGAAATTTCTGAATTAGTCCTTTTTGCTACTAAAACAGTTTCTATCGTTGTACAACTTTTTAATGCTTCATCAACAATTCCTTTTAAATCAATTGTTTTATTTCCTCTAAAACCACCGTCAGAAGTAATTACCATTTTACATTCACTATCGTTTATTCTTGCAGCTACAGCTGAAGCAGAAAAGCCTGCAAAAACTACAGAGTGAATAGCTCCGATTCTTGCACATGCTAGTACTGAAATTGCTAAATCAGGAATCATGGGTAAATAAATACAAACTCTATCTCCTTTTTTAATTCCTTGATCTTGTAAAACATTTGCCATTTTAGCAACTTTTGCATACAAGTCTTTATAAGATATGTGTTGAGCTTCTTCTTTAGGGTCATTAGGCTCAAAAATAATAGCGGTTTTATCTCCTCTCTTATTAAGATGTCTGTCGATACAGTTTTTTGTTATGTTTACTTTTGCATTTAAAAACCATTTAAATTTTGCTTCTTCCATATCAAATTCAAAGGTTTTATCCCATTTTTGATACCATGTAAACTCTTCATCGGCAATTTTATCCCAAAACTTTCTGGGTTCTCTCACCGATTTTTTATACATTTTAAAATAATTTTCTAAATCTTTTATTTTATAGTAACTCATTTTAGTTTTATTTTTTTGCTTTGGTTTAATTGTTTAGTATAAAGATAACTATTCTATTTATAAGAATATAATGTTTTTTGCTAAATAGGTATATATTTATTTGTAAGAACCTATATTCGATGATTTAAAACACTCAATTAATTCATCAATAATATTTTCATCATCAATAGTTGAAGGAATTTGAAAAGTTTCACCATCTACAATACTTCTCATCATTTTTCGCAAAATTTTACCTGAACGTGTTTTTGGTAAACGTTCTACTATAATAATATCTCGTAAAGAAGCTACAGCACCAATTTGATCTCTAACTAATTGAACAATTTCATATTGTAATTGAAAATGTTCAATTTCAGTACCTGATTTACAAACTACTAATCCTAATGGAATTTGTCCTTTTAATTCGTCATTAATTCCTATAACAGCACACTCAGCAACAGATTGGTGCGAAGCTACAATTTCTTCCATTTCGGCAGTTGAAAGCCTATGGCCTGCAACATTTATAACGTCATCTACTCTACCTGTAATATAGATATAATTTTCATCGTCTTTAAAACCTCCATCACCTGAAAAATAATATCCAGGGAATTTATTTAAATATCCAGCTTTAAAGCGTTCATTATCATTCCATAAATCCATTAAAGTTCCTGGAGGTAATGGTAATTTAATAACTACATAACCTTCTTCATTTGGTCGTAATTCTTCACCGTTTTCGTTAAAAATTCTAATATCATAACCAGAAACAGCCTTCCCAGCAGATCCGGGTTTAATTGGCAAATACTCCACTCCCATCATATTTGCAATCATTGGCCAACCTGATTCTGTTTGCCACCAATGATCAATTGCAGGAATTGGTATATGTTCTCTATACCATTCTAAAGTTGCAACATCACATCTTTCGCCTGCTAGAAACTGAATTCTAAGAGAAGATAAATCAAATTGTTTAATAAACTCTCCATTTGGGTCCTCTTTTTTTATAGCTCTAATTGCTGTTGGTGCAGTAAACATAACATTTACTTTATGTTCTGAGATAACTCTCCAAAAAGTACTTGCATCTGGCGTACGAATAGGTTTACCTTCAAAAATTATAGTTGTACTTCTATTAATTAAAGGCCCATAAACAATATAACTATGGCCTACAACCCAACCAACATCTGAAGCAGCCCAAAAAACATCTTCTTCTTTTACATCATAAATATGTTGCATTGAAAATTTAAGTGCTGTTACATAACCTCCTGTATCTCTAACAATTCCTTTTGGTTTACCTGTTGTACCTGATGTATATAAAATATAAAGCGGATGGGTTGAATTTACCGGAATACATTCGGCTTCCTCAGAACCGAATACTAGAGCATCATAATCGATATCATATTTTTTAAACGGCACTTTTGCTCCTAATTTTCTATTAAAAACAACAACTTTTTTTGGTTTATGTTCTGCTAATTGTATAGCTTCATCAACTAAAGGTTTATAAGCAATTAATCGATCAATCTCAATTCCTGAAGAAGCTGTTAGAATAACTTTTGGTTTACAATCATCAATTCTAATTGCAAGTTCATGGGGTGCAAAACCACCGAAAACCACCGAATGTGTAACTCCAATTCTTGCACAAGCTAACATTGCAAATGCTGCTTGAGGTATCATTGGCATATAAATTACAGCTGTATTTCCTTTTTTTAAACCTATAGATAATAATCCGCCAGCAAGTTTAGCTACTTCTGTTTTTACATCGTTATATGTATACTTTTTAACAGTTTGAGTTACTGGAGAATCATATATTATAGCAATTTGGTCACCAAAACCATCTTCTATGTGTTTATCAATAGATAAATAACATGCATTTAATTCACCATCTTTAAACCACAAAGGGTAATTATCATTTCCTTGAGAAAGAATTGAATCTGGTTTTTTATACCATTTTAGTGTTTTTGCTTGTTCTTCCCAAAAAGTTTCTGGTGATTTAACACTTTTTAAATACAATTCGCTATAATTCATCTGATTTATTTAATTTTTATACTTAGTAAATGTAAAAAATTAAACAATACATTTTATAACAATATTGCTAAATAGGTATATATAATAGTTTTACACTAAGAGTAATTCTGCTACTTTATCTACTACTTTTTTTATTGAAAATGGTTTAGTTAAATAAGCATCAGCACCTAATGATAACCCTTTTTCTATATCACTTTCTTTATTTTTTGCAGATAGAAACATAACTTTAGTGTGCTTCAATTTTTGATCTTTCTTTATTTGTTCTAATGTTGCAAAACCATCTACTAAAGGCATCATGACATCTAAAATAATTACATCAGGAAAATTTGTTTTTAAAATATCTAAAGCCTCTTGTCCGTCTCGAGCAATAAAAACGTCATAATTATTTTTTTTAAAAGCATACTCAAGCGACATTACGATATTTGGTTCATCATCTACAATTAATATCTTTTTCATGTGTTATATATTTTCAATGTTTTTATTTTTCGGTAAAGTAAATATGATACAGGCCCCTTTTTCTATTGTTTGAGCCCAAATTTTACCTTTATGATGTTCAATAATTTGTTTGCATATTGCCAATCCTAAACCGCTACCAATTGGTTTTTTTATATTTTGATTTGTTGATTGATAAAACTTTTCAAAAATAGCATCAAAATCTTTAGGATTAATACCTTTTCCGTTATCAAATACAGAAGTTTGAATAAAATCTCCTTTATCAATAATTTGAACAATAATTATTCCGTCTTTCTCTGGACAAAACTTTATTGCATTTGAAATTAAATTAGTAATTACCTGAATAATTCTATCGTTATCAAAATAAGCATTTACTTTTTGTTTACTTTCAACAAAAACACTAATGTTCTTATTTTTAATAAGTTGATTTAACGGTTCAATTGATTTTTCAATAGTTTCAACTAAATTATTCTTTGTTGGACTTATTGTTTGCTTTCCTGTTTCAAATTTTTCTAAGTCTAATATTTTATCAATTAAACGATTCAGTCGATCAGATTCTGAAATTATATTTTGTAGAAATTGTTTTTTTAATTCTTCTGGAATATCTTCATCATCATGTAAAATTTCACTTGCGGCTCTAATTGCTGTTATTGGCGTTCTAAGTTCATGAGTTACCGTATCTAAAAATTCATCTTTTTGTTTGTCTTTAACTAATAAATTACTGTTTGCATTTTGTAATTGCAAGGTAATTTCCTTTAATTCATTTGATGTTTCAGTTAGTTTTTTGTTTACAATAATATTTTCCTTTGATTCTTCCAATATTTTTAAAACTTCAGGTAAGGTAATTTTTTCTTCTTTTACTACACTTGAAATTAATATCCTTGCTGACGCAGTACCAATATGCCCTGTTAATAAATTTTCAGCAAACTTAACCAATCTAGCATCGGCTAATTCCTGATTTTTATCGACATTATATTTTACATTAAAAATATTTAAGGCTCTTTTGGTTCTTTCTTCACCTAAAAATCGAACTAAAACCTTCTCGATATCGCTTGTGTAGGCTGTTCCTTTCCATACAAAAGCATTCTCATGGTTTGTACTGTATTTTTCAATGTCTACATACATTTCTGCATAATTTCTCTCACGATAATTACCTTTAAAACTAACAGAAACGGCAAAATAAGTAATTGTATTGAATAATAAACTCCAAAACAACGCATGAGGTACAGGCTCTAAATAATCTAAACCAAATAATTGAAAAGGTTTTAATAATTCAATTTGCAAAAATCCTTCAGCAATAAATGAACTGTTATTGTTTGTAAGTCCTATTGCATAAGGAATTAACAATGTATAAACACAAACTAAAAAACCTATTAAAATACTATAAATAGCGCCCATTCTAGAACCTCTTCTCCAAAAAATAGCTCCAAAAAATGAAGGTGCTAATTGTGCAATAATTACAAATGAAATTAATCCTATTGACACTAAGCTATAATCTAATGCAAAAAATCTATATATAAAATAAGCACCAATAATTAATGAAAAAATTCCGATTTTTCTAATATTAACAATTTTCTTATTATTAATAATTTGTTCTTCATTTTTTAATTTTCCTAAAAAAGTATATGGAATCAAAAGGTTATTACTCAACATTGTTGAAAGACTAATACTTGAAACTACAATCATTGAAATTGCAGCTGAAAAACCACCAAGGAAAACTAAAACTGTTAGAAATGTATTATTAAAATATTGAGGAATTAACAATGAATAAGTATCAGCGTTTACATTTTGCCCTTCAAACAAAACATTTCCTCCCCAAGCTATTGGATATACAAATAAATTAAAAAGCAATAGATATAAAGGGAACAACCAAATTGCAGTTTTCAAATGACGTTCTCTATTATTCTCAACAACAGTCATATGGAATTGTCTTGGCAATAAAAATATTGCGAAAAGCGAAACCATGCTTAAAAAAAACCAATTCAACCCTTGATCTAAACCACCAATTGTATTCTTTTCAGCAAAATTTTCTAATAATGAAGCTTTTGTATAAATATCATCATAACCATCAAAAACAAAAAAAGTAACATAAACTCCAACAACAATAAAGAAAACTAACTTTAAAATACTTTCAATAGCAACAGCAGTTACAATTCCTTTTCTTTTTTCGGAAGCATCTACATAACGAGTTCCATAATAAGATGCAAATAATGCTAATGCAATGGCAACATAAGTTGTGGTATCATTAAAAATTAATGACGAAGAGTTTGTTTTTGTAACAATATGAAAAGTTTCTGATATTGCTTTTAATTGTAAAGCAATATAAGGTAAAATTCCAGCTAAACAAACTACAGTTACAATTGCACCTAAAAATCGACTATTTCCATAGCGCAATGATATAAAATCGGCAATACTTGAAATTTTATTTACTCTTGAAATTCTAATTATTTTTTTTAAAACAATAATCCATGCAGGAATAATAATTATAGGTCCTATATAAATAGGTAAATAATTTAATCCTGAATTTGCCGCAACACCAATACTACCATAGTAAGTCCAAGCAGTGCAATAAACTGCTAAAGAAAGTGAATATATATATGAATTATTTGTCCATTTTATATTGTCTTTTTTTTCTGCCCAATGAGCAATAAAAAAAAGAAAACCTAGATAAACTAATAATACTAAAAGTAATAAAGCACTATTCATAATATCGTTCTACAATAATTAAGGAAATTAACACTAAAAAAAGCCAAACAGAAAAAATATAAACATAAATAATAGGTAGCCCAAATAAAGAATCTGAACTATCAAATAATAAAATAATAGGTAAATTAAATAACACTAATAATAATAAAGATAAAACTACTAGTTTTTGTTGATGCCTCTTTTTCATTAACTTAAAATTATAACTTTTTAAAAATACAAACTCTGCTCCCGAAAAACAAGAGCAGAGTAGTAAATTAAAATAATTAAAAAATTAGTGTCCAGTAGCTTCTCCTGCTCCTGAAGGAATTCTAATATTTTCTACTATTTCTTGCACATCTTGAGGAGGTGCAGGTGTAAAACTATTTACAACAAATGCAACTATAAAGTTAACAATCATTGCAATAGTACCAAAACCTTCTGGTGAAATTCCAAACCACCAACTTGCTTTTAATCCCTCAACAGCCTCTTTTCCACCATCAAAAATTCCAAATTTGAATTTTAACATATAAAAAAGCATTAATAAGAGACCAATAACCATTCCCGCAATTGCTCCTTCTTTATTCATTTTTTTATGAAAAATACCTAAAATAATAGCTGGGAAGAAAGATGCAGCCGCTAAACCAAAAGCTAATGCAACAACGGCAGCCACAAATCCTGGAGGGTTAATTCCAAAATAACCTGCTATAATAACCGCTACAGCGGCAGCTCCACGTGCAGCCCATAATTCTCCTTTTTCAGAGATATTTGGGTTAACCATTTTTTTAATTAAATCATGAGAAACTGATGAAGAAATTACTAATAATAATCCAGCAGCAGTAGATAATGCCGCAGCTAAAGCTCCTGCAGCAACTAAGGCAATAATCCAGTTTGGCAACTGAGCAATTTCAGGATTAGCCAATACCATTATATCATTATCAATAGTTAATTCACTACCTTTATAACCTTTAGCATCTTGAGCAGCAATAAATTCAGCGTTTTTAGATTTATCATTATAATATTGAATTTTTCCGTCCCCGTTTTTATCTTCAAATTTTAATAATCCTGTTTTTTCCCAGTTGGTAAACCAAGCTGGCATTGAAGCATAATCTTTATTACTAATTGTTTCAATTAAATTAGTTTTTGCAAATACTGAAACTGCTGGAGCAGTTGTATATAAAATAGCAATTAACAATAAAGCCCATCCTGCCGATTTACGTGCGTCTTTAACTTTTTTAACCGTAAAGAAACGAACAATTACGTGAGGTAAACCCGCCGTTCCAACCATTAGAGCTAAAGTGATTGCAAAAACATCAATCATTGATTTTGAACCATTTGTATATTCAGCAAAGCCTAGTTCAGTTGAAAGCCCGTTTAATTTATCTAATAAATAAACATTTCCATCACCTACAACTGTGCCACCCATTCCTAATTGTGGAATAACATTACCAGTCATTTGAATAGAGATAAAGATTGCAGGAACCATAAAAGCAAAAATCAAAACACAATATTGTGCTACTTGCGTATAAGTAATACCTTTCATTCCTCCTAATACTGCATAAAAAAGAACGATAACCATTCCAATTACAACACCTGTATTGATATCTACTTCTAAGAATCTTGAGAAAACAAGTCCTACTCCTCGCATTTGTCCAGCCACGTATGTAAATGAAACAATTAAAGCACATATTACAGCAACAGTCCTAGCTGTATTTGAGTAATATCTCTCACCTATAAAATCAGGTACTGTAAATTTTCCAAATTTTCTTAAATAAGGCGCTAACAATAATGCTAAAAGCACATATCCTCCAGTCCACCCCATTAAATAAACCGCACCGTCATACCCTGCAAAAGAAATAATTCCGGCCATTGATATAAATGAAGCAGCTGACATCCAATCGGCAGCGGTTGCCATTCCATTAGCTAAAGGCGAAATTCCTCCACCAGCAACATAAAATTCTTTGGTTGATCCAGCACGAGACCAGATTGCAATTCCAATATATAAAGAAAATGTAATTCCTACGATTATGTAGGTCCAAGTAAGTACATCCATGATATTTTATTTTAGTTTGTTATAATTAATTATTCGTCAAATCCGTATTTTTTGTCTAATTTGTTCATCAATCGTACATAGACAAAAATTAATACGACAAACACATAAATTGAACCTTGTTGAGCAAACCAAAATCCTAAAGGAAAACCTCCAAGTTTTATTTCGTTTAATACATCTTTGAATAATATTCCTGCTCCAAACGAAACAGCAAACCAAATACTCAATAATATTAGAAGGTATCGAAGATTTTCCTTCCAATAAGCCGTAGCTTTTTCTTGTTTTTCACTCATAATATAAATAGTTTTATTGATTGATTATTATAGATAAATCATAGCTTGAAGTGTTAACGTATTTACCGCATCACTTGTAGCATATTTTAAAGATTGATATTCTAATGTTAATTTTGCATTATGACCGCTTAAAAACATATTTGCACCTACACCAAATTGAGAGGCATTATCATTTAAAGCATCAATTTTTCTGCTGTCAAAAGAAAGATATGGTTGAAATTTAGTCTTCATTTTCATAGGTATAACATAACCTACATGTCCATGTAGTAAAGAACCTGTTTCATAAGTTGCGCCCAATGTAAAATCTTTACCGTAATCGTTATTTTGATATAACGCATAAGCAGTTAAAGCTCCTCCATTACTTCCAATTGGAGCATCATAAAAAGCATCTAAAGCAAATATTTTTACATCTTCTCCTTTTAAATTACCTAAAGCATCAGCAACTACTGATCCACTTGGATGTGCAAAAAAACCAGCACCTACATTAAATACTTTTTTGGTTCCTAAATAACTTCCCACTTTATATGGTAAAAAATTACTTTCATTATCTAAAAAACCATATTCAAAATAACCTGCATAAGTTCTTCCTGCATCTTTAGAACCCAATAATCTTCTACCTGTGTATGTTGCAGCTCCTCCATTTACTGGTGTCGCAGTAGCTTGTAAATTATTAGTTACTGCATCATTAACAGAAACACGGTATTGGAATTTTCCTAAAGCTCCTTTTAGATAAACTCCCATATGTCTTGCAAATTGATCAGACAAACCTAAAGTTGCCCAAGCTTGACGTTGGTTATCTAAGGTCATGATATTAAGAGTACTTTGGTTATTTAAACGTGAAATTCCATTCCAGTAGTGCAAACCACCTCCAATTGCATGATTTTTTCCTAAACTATATTGTGCCCAAACATCATGAAAAAACAGTTGTGAAGCGTCTTTGGTTCCAGTCGGACTCATATTATCGCCATTTAAGCTATTTAAACCAAAATGCGTTAAAATCATAAAGTCTTTGCTAATTTGAGCATACATTAAAACACGAGCTCTTCTAATACTAAAGTTTGTATCAGACTGTTCATTTCCATTAGCATCTAAAGGACGATCTGAGTTATTTTGTGCCCAAAATTGAGCCCATGAAATAACTCTAAAATACTTAGAACCATCTTCATTAATATTAACTTTCAATCCTCCACCATAATCTGGAGAACCTTGAGAAAATGTTAAAGCTGAAAAAAGTAATCCAGCAATAAGTGTTAGTTTTTTCATAATTTATAATAATTGGTTAGTTATTCTTTTTTAACAGTACCAAATTCTAAAATTATGTTAACGAAAAAAATTTTAGTATATATTTATGTAAAATAGTATAGCTAGTCTTTAAAACGTTCCCATTTTATTAGCATAAACTTGTCTCCTAACTCTGTAATTATCATTCCTGCTCCAGATAATTTTTCTTTACTTTGAAGATAATCTACTAATTCATTATGCTTAAATATCTTATATGTAGGGTGGTAATTAGGATGTGGTGGTTTTTTTATCTTAAATTCTTTAACCCAATTACTAATAGACACGTGTGAAACACCTAAAATGCGTTCTATTTCTCTATAACTTAAACCTTCTAAATATAACTGTAATGCCTTAGTAACATAATAATCATCAATTTTTTTACCAAGTTTATTAACTGTAAAATAATAATTGCAAGACTTACACAAATAGCGTTGTCTATCTTTAATAATTCCGCTTTTTACAATAGTATCACTTTGGCATTTTGGACAAGCTAAAATCTCCATGTATATAATTTTTGCATAAATATACTAATTTTGCAATAAAATTAAATTAAAATCTTATTTTTTGAATAATATTTTTTTAAATATGATAATTATTAATAAAATAAATTAAACATAATGCAATAATTTGCGTTTATTAACTAAATTAGAATTTTAAATAAGTATAGTTCGCTCTTTCAAAGATAATTAATCTAAATATCTATACTTATATTTTAATTATTTTAGTTAATTTGTAGAAACAAGACAATATTTTATGCAATTTGATAGCTTAACAACTGAAGGTTCGGTTTTATACAAACTCCTTACTGGAACAATAATCCCAAGACCAATAGGCTGGGTATCAACTGTTGATGAAAACGGAATTAATAATCTGGCGCCATTTTCTTTTTTTAATGCAGTTGGTGAAGATCCACCTCATTTAATGTTTTCTACGGTTCGTACTGGAAATAAAAATAAAGACACTCTGAATAACGTACTTGCAAATAAGCAGTTTGTTGTCAATTTAGTTACTGAAGAAACAGTCGAACAAATGAATATGACAGCTCAAAGCGTTAATGCTGATGTTGATGAGTTTCAATTAGCGAACCTCACTCCTATTGATTCTATTTTCATTAAACCAAAACGCGTTAAGGAAAGTTATGTCCATTTTGAATGTGAAATGGTACATCATTATTTTTTAGAAGATCATAAAAATGGCGGTGCTTGTATTGTAATTGGTAAAATTATAACCATGCACATCAATGATGAAATTTTAATGGAAGGAAATAGAATTAATTTAGACAAATACAAACCAGTTGCTCGTTTGGCAGGTTCAAATTATGCTAAAATGGGTGAATTATTTTCAATTAAAAGAGGATAAAAATGAAAAACGATATGTTAGAAATTAAAGTTGCTTTACAAATTTCAAAACCTATTGACGTAGTATTTGAAGCAATCGTAAATCCTGAAAAAATGTCTAACTACTTTATCTCAAAAAGTTCTGGATTCATGGAAGAAGGCAAAGTGCTAATTTGGAATTTCCCTGAATTTGATATGGATTACTCTGTTAGGGTTGGTAAAATTGAAATCAATAAATACATATCTTATTATTGGAATTCTGAAGTAAAAGAACTGTTTGTAGAAATTTCGTTAGAATCGCAAGCAAATGGTTCTACTTTAGTTTCTATTAGAGAAACAGGCATGTCAAATGATAAGGAAGGGTTAAAATGGCTTTCTGGTAATTCATTTGGCTGGTCTAACTTCTTAGCTTGTTTAAAAGCATATTTAGAATATAATATTAATTTACGTAAAGGAGCTTTTGATTTCATGCGAGCTGAAAATCAATGTTCTTAAAATATATAAAATGAAAATAACAGTAATAGGTGGTGGTCCAGGAGGTTTATATTTTTCTATATTAACCAAAAAAGCAATGCCAAGTTGCGAAATAGACGTATACGAACAAAACAAACCAGATGATAGTTTTGGTTTTGGTGTAGTTTTTTCAGATGAAACTTTAGGAGAGTTTTTAACTCGTGATACGGAATCTTACGAATTAATTAGAAGCAAATTTGCATATTGGGACGATATTGTTGTAGCTCGTGATGGAGAACAAGTAAGTGTTGCAGGAAATGGTTTTTGTGGATGTTCTCGAAAAACACTTTTACAATTGCTTCATCAACGTTGCAAGGAAGAAGGTGTAAACTTGCATTTTGAAGCAAACATAACCAATTTAAACCAATTTAAAGATAGTGATATCATCGTTGCTTGTGATGGAATTGGAAGTTCTATTCGCACACAATTTGAGTCAGATTTTGAAACAAAAGTAGAATTGAAAAAAAATAAATTCGTTTGGATGGGCTCTACTAAACCATTAGATGCATTTACTTATTTCTTTAGATCTACTCCCAAAGGTGCATTTGTTGCACACACCTATCAATACGAAGAAGGAATGAGTACGTGGATTTTCGAATGTAGTCCACAAACTTGGGAAAACTTCGGTTTTGATACGTTTAATGAAGAAGATACAACACAAAAATTACAAGAAATATTCAAAGAAGAATTAGACGGACATGGTTTAATTACCAATAAATCGCATTGGCGTCAATTTCCACACGTTACTAACGGTAAATGGTACAAAGACAATATTCTTTTATTAGGAGATGCTAAAGCAACTGCCCACTACTCTATTGGTTCTGGAACTAAATTGGCAATGGAATGTGCTATTGCGCTTTCAGATGCTATTGTAGAAAATCCAAATAATATTTCTGTTGCTTTTGAAAACTATGAAAAAACGAGAAGAAATCGTGTTGAAATGATTCAATATGCAGCAAATGTATCGTTAGATTGGTTTGAAAACATGGACAGACACATGCAGCATCCGTTTTATCAATTTTCTTTCGGATGTATGACGCGTTCTAAAAAGGTTACTTTCGAAAACTTAAGTATTCGTGATAAATCGTATCCTGCCAAAGTATTGAAAGAATTCAATGAATTAAATGCTGAAAAGGAAAATACTCCTGCTGCATTTTCAAAATTTAAACTACGTGATTTAGAATTACCAAACAGAATTGTCATGAGTGCCATGGGACAATATTCTGCAGAAAACGGACTAGTGAATGATTGGCATTTGATGCATTATGGTAACAGAGCAATTGGTGGGGTTGGTTTAATAATTGCTGAAATGACTGCTATTTCAGAAACTGGAAGAATTACTTTAGGTTGTACAGGTATTTATTCTAAAAATCAAGTAGTTGAATGGAAAAAAATAACGGATTTTATTCATCAAAATTCATCTGCTAAAATCGGAATTCAATTAGGACATTCAGGACGAAAAGGAGCAACAAAAAAACCTTGGGAAACCGAAGATTTACAAGATAAATGGAATTTGATTTCTGCTTCTCCAATTGCTTTCAATGAAAATTCTCCTACTCCAAAAGAAATGACTTTGGAAGACATGAATACCATTACAGAACAATTCGTTCAAGCTACTATAAATGCAAATGAAGCTGGTTTTGATATGATTGAATTACAAGCGCATCATGGATTTTTATTGGCTTCTTTCCTTTCACCACTGACTAATATTCGTACTGATGAATTTGGCGGAAGTGTAGAAAATCGTTTAAAATTCCCAATGCGTGTATTTAAAGCAATGCGAAATGCATTTCCAAAAGATAAGCCAATGTCGGTTAGAATATCCGCTACTGATTGGGCTGAAAACGGAATTTCAGAAGAAGATGTATTTATAATTGCAACTGCTTTTAAAGAAGCTGGAGCAGATATTATCAATGTTTCTACTGGGAATACAGTTGCACATCAAAACCCTCAAATAGGTAGAATGTGGCAAACTCCATTTTCAGATGCAGTTCGTAATACCGTTCATATTCCTACAATTACAACCGGTTATATTCAAGATATTGACCAAATAAATACCATTATACTTAACGGAAGAGCTGATTTAGTAGCTTTAGGAAGACCTTTATTACTAGATCCTAATTTTGTTAGAAACTCGCAAGCATACGAAGATTATAGAGCTTCTGATATTCCAAAGCAATATATGACAGGCACTTCTCATTTATATCCTTTAAAAGGAAGTGAAAGAAAAATGATAGAAGGAATGAAAAAAGCACTGAAACCTGAAAGTCATGAAATTAAGTAATTATGTATAAAGATAATTTTACATATAAACATTTACCAAGTAAAGAATTACAACCTGACTATTTATTAGAGTTATCTCAATTTAAGCAAACTGAAATGCTTAATTGTGTCGAACGCTTGTTGGATTTTCATATTGAAAACGGAAATGGTGATGCAATTTGCATTCGAACTTTCGAAGAAACATGGACTTATAAAGATTTGTATGAAAAAGCCAATCAAATTGCACATGTTTTAGTTGATGATTTAGGTTTGGTTTCTGGAAATCGTGTTTTATTGCGCTCAGCAAATAATCCAATGATGGTCGCGTGTTGGTTTGCAATAATTAAAGCTGGAGGAATTGTTGTGGCAACTATGCCTCTACTTCGTTCCAAAGAATTAACAACGATAATTGATTGCGCTGAAATTTCAATTGCTCTTTGTGATAGTGATTTAGCAGAAGAAATGAATCTAGTTGAATCGAAACATTTAAAACACATAAGTTTCTACAGAAATAGTGATATAGAAGTAAAAATGGCTTCAAAACAAACATATTTTACTAATTATAACTCAAAATCTGATGATGTTGCATTAATTGGTTTTACTTCTGGCACAACCGGAATTCCTAAAATGACAGCACATTTTCATAGCGATATTTTAAACATTTGCGAAGCTTTTCCAAATTACTCTTTACAACCAACATCTAAAGACATTTTCATTGGAAGTCCGCCATTGGGATTTACTTTTGGGTTAGGAGGTTTGGTTTTATTCCCAATGTACTTTGGTGCTTCTACTTTTTTATTGGAAAAACCAAGTCCCGATTTACTTTTAAAAGCGATTCAAGATTTCAAAATCACAATTTGTTTCACTGCTCCTACTGCTTGGCGCATATTAACAACTAAATTAAATGAATATGATGTTTCAAGTCTAAGAAAATGTGTTTCTGCAGGAGAAACTTTGCCAATTGCAGTATGGGAAGATTGGTACAATGCAACAGGTTTAAAAATTATTGATGGAATTGGTGCAACAGAGTTATTGCATATTTTTATTTCTTCGAATGAAGAAAACATGAAACCTGGTGCAACAGGTTTGCCAATAACAGGTTATGAAGCAAAAATAGTAGATGATAATGGAAACGAAGTGTCAAGAAATACTCCTGGAAAATTGGCCGTGAAAGGAATTACAGGTTGTAAATACTTAAATAGAGAAGAAAAACAAAAAGAATACGTTCAAAACAGATGGAATATAACTGGAGATATTTTTAAACAAGATGAAGATGGCTATTTTTGGTTTGTTGCACGTGGAGACGACATGATTATTTCTTCTGGATATAATATTGCGGCTATTGAAGTGGAATCTGTACTTTTAACACATGAATCTATTTTAGAGTGTGCTGTAGTTGGACTTCCAGATGAAAATAGAGGAATGTTAGTTTGTGCAAATATTGTTTTAAAAGACAAATCAAAAGCTTCAGACGAATTAAAACTTGAAATTCAAAATTGGTTTAAAGAAACGGCAGCTCCATATAAATATCCAAGAATAATTAATTTTATGGAATGTTTACCAAAAACAGAAACAGGAAAAATTCAACGATTTAAATTAAAACATACATAAAATTGTCATTCTGAACTTGTTTCAGAATCTAAAATAACAATAAAAATGAGAAAAACGTTTTTAGTAATAAGTTTTACATTACTCACATTTACTGGAATATTAATATATGTCAATTGGAAATTTAGTTTTATACTGCTAATTTTAATTCCATTAATTCTTATGGGATTGTATGATATGTATTTTTCAGATAGAACAATCAGAAGAAATTTTCCATTATTAGGAAGGCTACGATATATTTTATCTGCAATTGGTCCAGAAATGCGGCAATATTTTATTGAAACAGATACAGAAGGAAAACCATTTAATCGTTTACAACGTGATATTGTTTATCATCGTAGCAAAAAAGAAGTAGATACTATACCTTTTGGAACACAACTAGATGTTTATAAAGATGGTTACGAATGGATCAATCATAGTATTCGTTCTATTTCTTTTTCAGATATAGAGAAAAATCCAAAAGTTAGAATTGGTTCTTCTCAATGCGAAAAACCATACGATGCTAGCTTATTTAACATTAGTGCAATGAGTTTTGGTTCATTAAGTAAAAATGCCATTTTAGCACTAAATAACGGTGCAAAACAAGGTGGATTCTTTCACAATACTGGTGAAGGTGGACTTTCTCCATACCATTTACAAGGTGGTGATGTTGTTTGGAACATTGGAACAGGTTATTTTAGTTGCCGAAATAACGACGGAACTTTTAACGTAGATCAATATGAAAAAAGAGCTATTTTAGATAATGTAAAAATGGTAGAAATTAAATTCTCACAAGGTGCAAAACCAGGTCATGGTGGAATTTTACCAAAAGAAAAAGTTACCGATGAAATTGCAGCAATTCGTTTGGTTGAAAAAGGAAACGATATTGTTTCTCCTCCTACACATTCAGCTTTTACAAATCCTTTAGAATTGATGGATTTTATAAAATTATTACGTACAAAATCTGGTGGAAAACCTGTTGGAATGAAAATATGCATTGGTAATAAGTCCGAATTTATTTCTATCTGTAAAGCCATGGTAGAAACAAAAACTTATTTTGATTTCATTACTGTTGATGGTGGCGAAGGTGGAACTGGTGCGGCTCCACAAGAATATTCAGATCATGTAGGAATGCCATTACGCGATGCTGTTGCTTTTGTTCATGACTGTTTAAAAGGTTTTGGAATTAAAGATCAAATCAAAATAATTGCAAGCGGAAAAGTAGTTACTGGTTTTGATATTATTAGATGCTTATCATTAGGTGCCGATTTATGTAATTCTGCCAGAGGAATGATGTTTGCTTTAGGTTGTATTCAAGCATTAGAATGTCATGCAAATACTTGTCCTACTGGTGTTGCAACACAAAATCTTAATTTAATGAAAGGGTTAATTCCTGAAGATAAAAGTATTCGAGTAGCACGTTTTCAACACGAAACTGTAAAAAGTGCAATGGATTTAATGGCTTCTGCCGGATTAGCTCATCCAGATGATGTAACAAGAGATGCAGTAACAACAAGAATAGACAGAAATAATGTAGAAACATTCGCACAAACATTCCCTGAATTAGAAAGCGGTAGTTTATTACATGAAGAAACTGTTCCAAAGGAATTTTTATATTTTTGGAAGAAAGCAAAAGTGGAACAATTTTAAAATAAAATAAGAATATATAGTTTATGAGAATTGTTTATTTACATGGATTAGAATCTAATAATTTAGGACCAAAAAACGATTGGCTCCACTCAATTTCTGATGTGTTTGACCCTTATATTGATTATTATGAACCAAATATTTATCAAATTTTAAAAACCAAAATTATAGCGTTTAAGCCAGACTTAATTATTGGTTCTTCCATGGGTGGATATTTTGCACATGAAATTGCTAAAGAACTAAATCTTAGTGCTGTATTATTCAACCCGGCATTACATTCAAGAAGTTTTGAACCAGATATGACAGGTCATGTTCATGGAGAATACAATCCAAATATGTATTTAGTTCTTGGAGAAAAAGACGTTGTTATTGATCCAATGTTAACGCTTAATTATATTAAAAAGAATAAAAATTATACTTACACTTTATTAAGTCATGAACACGGAACACCTGTTGATGTCTTTAAAAGAGAGATTAGTTTGTTTATTTAAAATACCAAAAAATGAGTAATTACTTTATAAAACAAGAAAAAATACGTTTCCAACATGTAGATTATGCTGGAATTGTCTTCTACCCACGATTTTTAGAAATGTTAAATTGTTTGGTAGAAGACTGGTTTGAAGAAGCCTTAGATCGACCATTTTCTAAAATGCATGAAACCAATGGTATTCCAACCGTTGATTTAAAAGTACAATTTAAAAAAGCAGCTCGTTTAGGCGATATTCTTACTAAAAAGCTCTGGGTTAAAAACCTTGGTGGATCTTCTATACTTTGCGGTTTTCAATTTGAAGATGAAAATGGAAAGACCTGTTTAGAAGGAGAAGTTACGCTTGTTAATGTTGCTTTCGCTGAAGATAGAAACAACATTAAAGCAGAACCTTTTAATGGAGAAATGAAAAACAAAATTATGAATTACAAATTATGAATTACAAGTTAATCTCGTTTTCAATTCATAATTCGTAATTTCAAATTCGTAATTAATAAACTATGGAATTTAAAAAATTTAAAGCAGCAACAGTACAAACTTCACCTGTTTTCTTAAACGTTGAAAAAACTATTGATAAAGCCATTACTTTTGTAAAAGAAGCATCAAAAAATGGGGCAAAGCTTATTGCTTTCCCTGAAGTATTTGTAGCAGGTTATCCTTATTGGAACTGGATTATGACTCCTGTTCAAGGAAGTAAATGGTACGAAGAATTATATAAAGCTTCAGTGGACGTAAATGGTCCAGATATTAAAAGGCTTTGCTTGGCTGCAAAAGACAATGATATTCAAATTGTAATTGGAATTAACGAACGTGGTAAAAGCTACGGTGAAATTTATAATACCAATTTAATTATTGACAACAAAGGTGTTATCATTGGAAAGCATAGGAAATTAGTACCAACATGGGCCGAAAAGCTAACCTGGTCTTCTGGAGATGGTTCTTCTTTAAAAGTGTACGATACAGAAGTGGGACCAATTGGAACTTTAGCTTGTGGAGAAAACACAAATACTTTAGCTCGATATACATTACTTACTCAAGGAGAATTGATTCATATTGCCAATTATATTTCGCTTCCTGTTGCTCCACCAGATTATAATATGGCTGAAGCAATTAAGATTCGTGCGGCTGCTCATTCTTTTGAAGGAAAATTATTTACAATAGTTTCTTGTTCTACTATTTCTCAAGAAATTATGGATGCATTGAAACCCGATGTTCCAAATGTAGAAGAATTACTAACGCGTAAAAACTCTGCATTTTCTGGATTTATTGGTCCAAATGGTGCTGTTATTGGTGAACCATTAATTGACAAAGAGGGAATGATTTATGCAGATATTGATTTGGCTAAATGCATCCAACCGAAGCAAATGCACGATATTTTAGGACATTACAATCGATTTGATATTTTCGATTTACGCGTAAATACAGCTCCAACAAAAAATATTACCTTTATAAACAATCACGAAGAATTTAATAATAAATAGTCGAAAGTGGAAAGTCGAAAGTGAAAAGTAACCCAATCACTTTTTAGACTATGGACTTTTAGACTTTATGACATATAAAATCATGAACCAAAATCATTCAGACGATCAATACGGAAGAGCTCGAGTACAAGCCACACCAGAACTTGAAGCTTACTATAAAGATTTAGAAAATCTAGGAGCTGGTGCACTTTGGACAGTTGCCAACGATATTGAACCTTGGGAACCAAAACCTTCTTCTATTCCAATGTTATGGAAATATGAAGATTTACGACCTTTAGTTTTAAAATCTTCTGAATTAGTTACACCAGAACAAGCAGGAAGACGCGTTGTTTATTTGGTAAACGATAAACGTAAAGACGTTTCAGCAGCTGTAGGTTGGCTATATACCGGAATTCAAGTTACACGTCCGGGTGAATTTACTTCTGCACACCGACATAAAGCTTCTGCCCTACGTTTCATTATGGAAGGTTCTGGTGGATATACAGTTGTAGATGGAAATAAAATAATGCTTGAAGTCAATGATTTCGTGATTACTCCAAATTCTACTTGGCACGAACATGGTGTAGAAGAAAGCGGAAAAACATGCATTTGGCAAGATGGATTAGATATCCCATTAGTAAATGCATTAGAAGCAAATGATTATGCTGTTTTTGATGGTACACAACCCTTGGTTAAACCAATCAATTATTCACCATTATCTTATGGAGGTGCTGGTGTTGTTCCTGCAGATGTAGTTTGGGACAAGCCCTATTCGCCTCTTTTTAAATATTCTTGGTCAAAAGTCTATCCAGCCTTATTAGAAGCTGCAAAAGTAAATGAAGGTTCTCCTTATGATGGAATAATCATGCAATATTCTAATCCACTTTCTGGGGGACATGTAATGCAAACTATGGGCGCTTCAATTCAACTATTGCGACCAAGCGAACACACAAAAGCACATAAACACACAGGTTCATTCGTGTACCAATGTGCAAAAGGAAAAGGATACTCAATCATTAACGGAAAACGTTTTGACTGGAAAGAAAGAGATATATTCTGTGTTCCATCTTGGATGAACCACGAACATGTAAACCTTTCAGATACAGAAGATGCAGTGTTATTCTCGTTCAACGATTTACCAGTAATGGAAAAATTAGGTTTGTACCAAGAACAAGCATACACAGAAAATAACGGATATCAAAAAATATAAACTTAAAACTGTTAACTTATAACAGTAAACTTTAAAATAAAAATGAAACTACTTACGTATAAAACAGAAACTTCAGAACCAAGATTAGGATTTATTCACAACAAACAAGTTATTGATATGGAGGACTTTGGAGATGTATCCAATTTTCCTTTACCAAATGATATGTTAGAGTTAATTGACATGGGATTTGAAGTAATTGCTGAAATAACCAATTTAATTGAAGAAACTACCGATAAGCAATTGGCACAAATTAGCTATACAATGGACGAAATTACCATTTTAGCCCCAATTCCTTATCCAAGAAAAAACATCATTGGAATTGGTTTAAATTATACAGAACACGTTGCAGAAAGTGCTAGAACATTAGATACTTCTAACGAATTACCACAGCAACCGGTAATTTTCTCAAAACCACCTACAACTGTTACAGCAACTAATACTGAGATCTTATTGAACAGAAAATTGACCAACCAATTAGATTGGGAAGTGGAATTAGCTGTTGTAATGGGAAAAAGAGGTAAATATGTTCCAAAAGCAGATGCAATAGACTACGTTTTTGGTTATACCGTAATCAATGATATTTCTGCACGCGATTGTCGTAGATCTGGACAATGGATTGTTTCTAAAGGGCAAGATACTTTTGCGCCAATGGGGCCAATTTTAGTGACTAAAGACGAAATCGAAAATCCTCATAATTTAAATTTATCATTGACAGTTAATGGTGTTGAAAAACAAAATTCAAACACACAATTCATGTTATTCAATATCAATGATTTAATTGAAGATTTAAGTACGGTTTTCACATTGGAAGCTGGAGACATTATTGCAACTGGAACGCCAGCTGGTGTTGGTGCTGGTAGAAACCCACAAGAATGGTTAAAAGACGGTGATGTGGTAGAATGTACGGTTCAAAACATTGGAACAATTGTAAATACGGTTAAAGAGATTTAGTATGAAAAAATACAGAATAGGTCAAATAGTTCCATCATCGAATGTGACGATGGAAACCGAAATTCCAGCAATATTCCGTTCAAGAGAAACAATACTTCCAGAACGCTTTACTTTTCACAGCAGTAGAATGCGTATGAAAAAAGTAACTAAAGAAGAATTAGAAGCCATGGATGCTATGAGTCTAAAATGTGCGCAAGAATTATCTGATGCGCATGTGGACGTAATGGGTTACGCTTGTTTAGTTGCGATTATGAGCATGGGGCGCGGTTATCATTGTGTTTCAGAAGTAAATTTACATCAAGAAACGGTTGCAAACGACTTCCCTACTCCTATTGTAACTTCTGCTGGAGCATTAATTAACGGTTTAAAAATATTAGGCGCAAAGAAAATATCAATCATCACGCCTTATATGCGTCCGTTAACGGATATGGTGGTAGATTATATCGAAAATCAAGGAATTGAAGTAAAAGAAAGTATTGCTTTAGAAATTCCTGATAATTTAGAAGTAGCAGCTCAAGATCCTTTGAATTTATTAGAAATCTACAAACAATTAGATTTGACTGGAATTGATGTTTTAGTAGTTTCAGCTTGTGTACAAATGCCTTCTTTAGAAGCAATTGATCAAATTCAGAAAGAAATTGGTATTCCAGTTACGTCGGCAGCTGTTTGTACAACATACGAAATGATGAAAAAAATAGGAATTGAAGCTAAATCAGCAATTGGTGGAGAGTTATTAAGTGGAAAATATTAAATCAAAAAAATCCTCAATTGAATTGAGGATTTTTTTTAAAAACTATTTAATCCAAGTTACAATATCTTCAATATTTCTTCTTGATTTTGCATGAACTGGATTTAGTTTTCTATATCCAAAAGCAACCATATAAGCCAAACCGTATTTAGAAGTATCGATACCAAATTTTTCTTGTAATAAAGCTTCTGCTTTTTCTTGATGAAACCCTTCTATTGGACAAGAATCAATTCCAATTAAAGCTGCAGATGTCATCATATTTCCTAAAGCAATATAAGTTTGTTTTGAAGCCCAATCAAATAACTTTTTATCTGTATCCAAATTAAAATCACGTTCTTGAAACTCTTTATAAAATTTAGAATACATTTCAATTACATCTTCAGGCAATTGCTTTACTTCTTTCATCATGTGCATTATATATTCAGAATCATGTTTTACCATAGGTGATTTCATAGCCAAGCCCAAAACAAAATGACTTGCAGTATCTAATTTTAAAGGTGCTCCCCAAGCTACAGGCTTTAATAACTCTCTTAATTCTTTGTTTTGAACTACTACAAAATGCCACGGTTCAAAACCAAATGAACTAGGTGATAAATGGGCTGTTTCTAAAATAAAACCCATGTTTTCTTCTGAAACTAATTTTGTGGTATCAAATTCTTTTGTTGCATGTCTTGATTGGAATGCTTTAATAATGTCTTGTTTTGAAATGTTTGATGTACTCATTTTTTTATTTTTTAATGTTTTATGATTTAATTATTTAAATACTATAAAAAGTATAGTGACAAAAGTATATATAGTTTTGCAAACCCGCAATAACGGTCAAAAATGATAGTAAGAAATTTTTATTTAAATAATTGATTTTTAATGTTTTAAACAATTAAATTTTACTATAAAAAATATAGTTGTATAAATAAATATAGTAGTATATCTTTGCAATTAAGAATTTAATAACCTAAATTTTATATGTATAAATTTAAAGGAAAAGAATACCCTTGTTGTGCAAGTTTAACAATGGGATTAATTGGTGGTAAATGGAAAACCGTAATTTTATTTCATTTAATTGATGGTACACTTCGTTATAATGAACTAAGAAAGGAAATGCCAACAGTTACTGAACGTACTTTAAGTTTACAGCTTAAAACTTTAGAAGAAGACGGTTTAATTAAAAGAAAGGTTTATACTTCTAAACCTCCTTTAAAAGTGGAGTATTCATTAACTGATTTTGGTAAAACTTTAATTCCGGTGATTCAATCTATTGCAGATTGGGGAGTTTTTGTAGTAAACAAAAAAGGTGATTTGTAGAAGTATAATTACAACTTTTTTTGTAACTTTATAAAAGCAATTTAACGCTAAAAATGTTAAATATATTTTATGGAATTTATTGATTACTACAAAGTTCTAGGCATAACTAAAAATGCTACTAGTGATGAAATAAAAAAAGCCTACAGAAAATTAGCTCGAAAATTACATCCTGATATTAATCTCAACGATAAAGATGCATCAGCAAAGTTTCAACAACTTAACGAAGCTAATGAAGTGCTGAGCAATCCCGAAAAAAGAAAGAAATACGATAAGTATGGGAAAGATTGGGAACATGGTGAAGAACACGAAAAATACCAACAACAAAGGCAACAGCAAAACGCAGGGCAACAATCGTATGGAGGTGGAAATTTTAGTGGCGAAGATTTTTCAGATTATTTTTCTTCAATGTTTGGGAATCAAGGTACTGGAGGAAGAACTCAAGGCAAATATCGCGGACAAGATATTCAGGCGCAATTACAAATTGACATAAAAGAAGCTTATACCACTCATAAAAAAGAATTTTCGGTAAACGGAAAAAGCATTAGAATAACCGTTCCTGCCGGAATTGAAGATCAACAAACTATTAAAATAAATGGTTATGGCGGACCAGGAGTTAATAAAGGTCCGAATGGTGATTTATATATTACTTTTTCAATTTTAAATACAACTCAATTTAAACGTGTGGGTAATGATTTATTTATTTCACACGATTTAGATTTGTATACTGCTGTTTTAGGTGGAGACGTAACAATTTCCGATTTTAACCAATCAAAATTAAAACTAAAAGTAGCACCTGGAACCCAAAACGGAACTAAAGTTCGTTTAAAAGGTAAAGGTTTTCCTGTTTACAAAAAAGAAAATCAATTTGGCGATTTGTATGTAACCTATAACATTACCATTCCAACTAATCTTTCCGAGAAGGAATTAGAATTATTTAATGAATTAGCTAAAGCTGCCAAAAAATAAAAATATGGAATCACAAGAATTAATTATTGTAGATGTATTTTGTAAAGAATGTCAAATTGAAATCAATTTAATACATGATTTGGAAGAATTTGGACTTATTGAAACCATAGTACATCAAGAACATAAATATCTAGATAAAAATCAATTAGCTTATATTGAAAAAATAATACGTTTACATAACGATTTAAACATCAATAAAGAAGGAATTGAAATTATTTTAAACTTACAAGAAAAAGAAAATCAACTTCTTAGTGAAATCAATTACTTAAAGAATCGATTAGGTTTGTATGAATAAATTATTTTAATTCAATTTTGAATCACACCTTTTACACAAGCTTAATTCTGCATTATCAATAGTTTTTATACTTTCAACAGCATCAGTCATCACACATTTTTTATCAGGACAATGCGGTAAGCCTAAATTATGTCCAAATTCGTGAATGGTTACTTTCTTCAATCTAGTAAAATATTTTGCTTCGTTTTTATGTTTTAAACGAAAGGAAGAAATGATGCAACTATTACCCGGACAATATGCTAGCCCCATTATTCCCCAATCTTGGTATTTGCATTTGGGCTCTTTTACAGCTCCATTTTTATCTCTTTTTGTAGTAGAAATATCTTTATTGGTCAATCCAAGAATGAAATCATATTTTTCTAAATCTTTACGCTGAAATTTAATAATACTGTCTGCTCTATAACGAGGTGATTTTGTATTAATAAATGCCGATTTGTACATTTCTTTTGGTTCTAAAACTTCAACGGAAACCTTATAAAAGTCTTCAACTAATTGCGCTAAAGAATCTGTTTTAACTTGTGAAAAACCTATATAAGGTTGTATGGCAACTTTAGTGTCTTTTGATATTCTCTTTTGGCAAGAAAAACATACAACTATAAAAAGTAAAATAGAATATTTTAGCATTGATTAGGTTGGTTTTTCAAATATAGTAAAAGCGACAATATTTAACGTTCCGTGGCATTATGAAGTTAGATCTATATGATCCCAAGCCTTTCAATTAGGACTGAAGTTAAATATACGAAAAGTTCGTCCCATTAAACCCTAAAGTCCCAATTTCATAAAACCACTGTTAGCTGAAGTAATTATGTTTAATAGCACACAGCAATAATGTCAATATCAAAACAATTGAACCGAAAAACAGTAATTTAGTTAATGATAAAAATGCTCTTAATATACTATATTTCCAACCTTTATAGTTTTTTGTAGGCATTTCATAATCAAGTATTGCAACATTGTTTGTAATACCAGCTACATCATTATAAATTGCTCTGAATATTCTTTCTTGTTGGAGATAATAACTATCTAAGAACCAAAAGAAGATAACTTGAGGAATTGTGATGTATATAAGAAAGATTTTAGGTTCACTTGCGTAAACTGCCAATAAACCCGCGGTAAGTGTTATTGTTATCGCTTTAAGTTGAACTGATTTATCACTTAAGCGATTTACTACATTTTGGATAAATTCTAAATGTTGTCTTTTTTCTTCAGTCATTGATTTTAAGATTAAATGTGTGTGAAAATTAAATTTTTAGATTTTAAATAATATAAAAGATCTAGAGGATATTCTTCATTATTGTAATCAGTTTTCCATTTTAAAATATCATTTTGATCAATTATTGTCAAATGGTCTAAATCAAGTGGATATTCAATAGATTCGTTTAATTTTAAATCAGCTTTTGAAAAATATCTAGTTTCTTTTCGTATCCTATAATGGGATAATTTTTTTCGTCTAATTAATTTACTAGTTTCAATTTCTGCATATATCCATGGTGATAATGTCGATGATTTTACTCCGTCTTTAATTGAAATGGAATCAGGTGTGTTTAGAAAAAACAAGCACTCTGTTTTATCAATCATTTTGGTTAAAGCTATTGAAAGCATCATATGGACATTACTTGTAGTAAAATTTCTCTTATTATAATCGAAGTAACCGTTGTCCATTTTGCAAAATTTTTCATCAAGTTTTTTTAACAACTCTGCTGAATAACCCCATATACAAGAATCGACAAAAGTTTTAATTTTGAAATTGTCATAAATAAATCCAGAAAGTGTAATTGCTAATTTTTCATTCTTATGCGAATGTGATAAAAAGATATCTGTTTGCACGGTTGGAAACCAATTTGTTTGCATTTTCCCACCATCAATATTTCCATTTTCTAATATTAACTCATCAAGTTTTTGTTCAATTGTATTTGAGTAACTTTTGAAAAGTTCTTGTCCTTTAGCAAAATAATATTTCTCTTGAGCTTCAGTAAATAAATTATTAATTTTTAAATTAAATCCTGTATACATTATGTTTTTTTTTATTATTTCAGCTAACTTCTGTATACCCGTTATTAAGAAGGTAAATCATATGTTTTTCCAAATTTAATAAAAAAATACGCACAAGAACTAGGTAGAAACACCTATTTTAAGCTATGTTTTCAACAGTTATTAAATATGAGGCAATAAAAAAAGAGCTTTCTATTGGAAAACTCTTTTTTGCTTTTTATAATATAATATTAATTTTATTGTAATAAATACACGAAATCGATGATAAATATTTATTTTGAAAATTAATGAACTTTTAAATAATAAAGCGCTACTTTTTCAATATCATCATATAATTTAAAAACTATATAGTGCCATTTTAATTCAGGAGTATCAACTATAAACACATCTCCTTTTTTGTGTTTTTTAACAGCCTCACAAAATGTTTTTTCTACTCTATTCTCATCTATCCAACCAAAATTTCCACCTTTTTTAATATTACCATCCATAGTAAATTGTTCTACTAAATCATCAGAAGAAATTCCATTTTCATACAAATCAAGTATTTCTTTTCTTTTTAAATCTATAGCTTTTTTAGTTAGCTTTCTACCATCAAAAAAAATGTAATTCACTTTAATAGCTACTATTGTTTTATATTCTAAAACTTTTACATTTTCAGTTAAAGCTTTATTTTCAAGCTCATTTTGATAATAAGACAAACTATCTAATGTAGTTCCAATGTTGTCTATAGTTGCGAAAACATCTGTATTTGTATTAATAAACTCTTCTGCTTCAGCAATAGTATTAATTTTACTTAAATCAATTTTTTGAGCATAAATATTTGTGACTATAAATAGAAGAAGTAATGAATATCTATATTTCATTTATATAAAATTTAATACGCCAATAGTTCTTTCAATTGCTCTTCAAAACGTACTTTAGGTAAATATTGATCTTCTAGTGCTTTTACAAAAGGAATAGCCGTTTCTAAACTTCCAACTCTTTTTACTGGTGCATCTAAATGTTCGAAGCAATTTTCCATTATCATTGCCGAAATATCACTTGCCACACCACCAAACAACGTATCTTCTGTTAAAATAATTACTTTATTGGTTTTCTTAACCGAAGCGTAAATAGTTTCAACATCTAAAGGCTGTAAGGTTCTTAAATCGATTAAATCAGCTGAAATTTCAGGGTTTTTATTCAATGTATCTAAAGCCCAATGTACTCCTGCTCCAAATGAAATAACCGTTACGTCATTTCCTTCTTTAATTAATGAGGCTTTTCCAAAAGGAATGGTATAATAATCTACAGGAACATCTTGGTACACACTTCTATATAATTGTTTGTGTTCAAAAAACATAACCGGATTAGGATCGTTAATGGCAGTATTCAACAAACCTTTTACATCATAAGGAAAGGCAGGATACACTACTTTTAAACCTGGTGTTTTGGTAAACCAAGCTTCGTTTGTTTGCGAATGGAATGGTCCTGCTTGAGTTCCTCCACCACATGGCATACGCACTACTACATCGGCTTTTTCATTCCAACGGTAATGTTGTTTTGCTAATAAGTTTACAATTGGGTTAAACCCTGTAGAAACGAAATCTCCAAATTGCATTTCCATAATGGCTTTATGACCGTTTATAGAAAGTCCGTTTGCAGCTGAAA
>PKEA01000091.1 GCA_002862805.1 Flavobacteriaceae bacterium
GGTTGTTTTTTTCGATCATTAATATCGCTTGGCTGTATGTTTTCGTAATAATTACCATCTAGTAATGTAAGTTGTAGTAAGTTAGAATCTTCTGTACTTCCTAAAATTCCTTTTTTAGATTTAATTACAGTATTTGCACCAAACCCATAGTTGGTATTTTTAATATGCATTATTACCCCATCAAGTAACTCTCCATTATCTCCTGATTTTTTATCAACTTTTATACTTATATTTCCTATAGTATTAAACTGTCCTTCAGCAATTGCCATTGCAGGTTTTTGTTGAATAATTGTTTTTCTTAGGTTTAGAAAACGATATTGAGCATTTGGTATAACATTATTTGCAAAGACAAAAGTAACTAAACTTAGCAATACAATTGCTAATGAAAGCATTCTCATAGCTCTATTTAATGAAATTCCTGCCGATTTCATTGCGGCAAATTCATAGTTTTCTGAAAAACTTCCAAAAGTCATAATTCCTGCTAATAATACCGAAAGCGGTAAAACAAGTGGAACGATAGTAGGAGCGTAGAAGGATAGAAATTTAATAATTGTAAAAACATCTAAATCTTTCCCTGCCAAGTCGGCAATAAAAAGCCATATACCTTGTAAAATGAAGATAAAAAAAAGGATTACAAATACCGTAGTAAATGTAATCATGTAAGATTTTAAAATGTACTTATCTAAAATTTTCACCTTTTAGTCTAATCTGTTGATGTAGTAATTAGGATACTTTGATTGTGTAAAGGTAAAATGATTTTTTGATAAAGGTTGGTTTGTTTTAAAAGAATTAACAGTTAATGTCGTTTTAGTACCGTTTTTACCTGATTCGATAAGGTTATAAATGTTTTTTGTTTGTACATCTATACCAATAAGAATTTCTTTACGCTGATCTTTAGAACTTATAGGAATTAATTTTACATACTGTATTTTTCTGCCTTTTACATTTTGTAAAATATCCCATGAATATTTGTATCCAGATTGAAAGAATGTTAACATTTTAGATGGTGTTACTGCATTTTCATCGCTATCATCAAACTTAGAAATGGTGATTTCTTCATCTTCAGGAACTATAGTGTAAACTTTCTTGCCATCAAATATTTTAGTAACTCCCATAAAGTTTAAATTATATAAATTTCCTTTAAGGGCAACATTTCCTTTACTTTCTTGATTAATGTTTTCTTTTGGGTTATTCAAAGAATACTTAAAATCGATTACAATATTGTTATATGTTTTTATTTTTGCTGAAACGTCATCTAACAAGTTTTTAGCTTTAGCTGAATTTTGAGCTTGTAATGAGAAAGTCGCTATTAAAAGAAAGAATATTTTAAAAAATTTGTTCATTTTGATTAACTATTATTTTGTTCGTTATTTAAAAATTGTTCAAGAGCAACTAAATCAGGAATTAATACAGAACGAGCTTTACTTCCTTCAAAACCACCTACAATTCCGGCAGCTTCTAATTGATCAATAATTCGACCCGCTCTGTTGTAACCTAATTTTAGTTTTCTTTGTATTAAAGAAGCACTACCTTGTTGAGCTGTTACTATAACTTCTGCAGCTTCTCTAAACAGTGTATCCCTTTCGGAAATATTAATATCAAGAGTCGTGCCACTTTCCTCACCAACATACTCTGGTAAAAGATAAGCATCCGGATAAGCTTTTTGTCCTCCAATAAAGTCACAAACCTTTTCTACTTCTGGTGTATCGATAAATGCACATTGTACACGAACCATATCATTTCCATTAGTATACAGCATATCTCCACGACCAATTAATTGATCGGCTCCACCAGCATCTAAAATAGTTCTTGAATCTATTTTTGACATTACTCTAAATGCTATTCTGGCTGGAAAATTGGCTTTAATCATACCTGTAATTACATTTACAGATGGTCTTTGTGTTGCAATAATTAAGTGAATACCAATTGCACGAGCCAATTGAGCTAAACGAGCAATAGGAGTTTCTACTTCTTTGCCTGCAGTCATAATTAAATCGGCGAATTCATCAACGACTAAAACAATATAGGGTAAGAAACGGTGTCCATTTTCTGGATTTAATTTTCGTGTTTTAAACTTTTCATTGTATTCTTTAATGTTACGAACCATTGCATCTTTTAATAAAGAGTAACGGTTATCCATTTCAATACATAATGAATTTAAAGTGTTGATTACCTTAGTGTTATCGGTGATAATTGCTTCTTCATTATCGGGTAGTTTAGCCAAATAATGACGTTCAATTTTATTAAAAAGTGTTAATTCTACTTTCTTTGGGTCAACCAAAACAAACTTGACTTCAGCTGGATGTTTTTTGTATAAAAGTGAAGCTAAGATAGCATTTAATCCAACCGATTTTCCTTGTCCGGTTGCTCCAGCCATTAAAAGGTGAGGCATTTTCGCTAAATCAACTACAAATGTTTCGTTTGAAATGGTTTTCCCTATAGCAATAGGTAACTCCATTTCTGCTTGTTGGAATTTTGGTGAAGAAATTACACTTTTCATAGAAACCATCGTAGGATTACTATTGGGTACTTCAATACCAATCGTTCCTTTCCCTGGAATTGGGGCAATAATACGAATTCCTAATGCTGCAAGTGATAATGCAATATCGTCTTCAAGGTTTTTAATTTTTGATATACGAATTCCAGCATCAGGTACAATCTCGTATAAAGTAACTGTTGGACCAACAGTTGCTTTGATTTGGGTGATACCAATACTGTAGTTTTTTAATGTACTTACAATTCGGTTTTTATTGTCTTCTAATTCTTCTTGATTAATTGTAATTCCGCCATTTGAATAGTCTTTTAATAATTCAATAGGTGGGAATTTGTAATTTGAAAGTTCTAAAGTTGGGTCAAATTCTCCAAAATCTTGAACTAATCGTGCAGCAATATTTTCTGTAACGGATTCTTCTTCTTCAGTTTTTTCAATCACAAAATCATCAGTAGGTTCAATCTCTTGCTGAGTTTCCTCTTCTATTTTCTCTTTTAATTTTGGCTCTAGACTTAATTCAGAAGCGTTAGATATTGTTGGCTTTAAATCTTCTTTATTGATTTCAAATGAAGACGTTGGTTTCATTTCAATTTTTGAAATAGCTTCTTCATCTTCTCTAATAATGAAATCGTCATCGCCAGTAGTAATATCTGTAGATGCAACAATATCAGGAGAAGGAGTAGAGTTATCTTCAAAACTTACATCTTGTAATAAGTCTTTTTGATCAATTTCGTCTTTTAATTCTTTACTTGGTCGTTCAAATGCTTCTTTAATTTTGTCTGGGGAGATTCTAATTTTAAAAACTAAAAAGAGTACTAATCCAAAAATAAGCAATAAAGCTGTTCCTGCTTTTCCTATATAATCTTGAATGAATAAATTCATTTCAAAGCCTATCGTTCCTGCTAATTCGGGTAAATAACTCCAGAAAAAACCAAAACTAATTGAAATTATGATGATTAAATATAAATCCCAAAAAAGCGTTTTCTTTAATTTAGATAAAGAAAGATCTAAAATTAAATATACACCAGCTAAAAATAAAACTCTAACAAATATAAATGAGGCTACACCAAAACCTTTGTAAATGAATAAATCCGATAAATAGGCTCCAATTTTCCCTAACCAATTATCAACCTTTCGTTCTCTATTGAAAACTTCAAGAACTTGACTCTGATCATTATGTCCAGTTAAAAAGAACGATATAAATGACAAAAGCAAAGCCAAAGCAATAAGTGACAATAAAATTCCAATAGTGAATTTTTGTTGTCGTGAAAGCTTTTTTGGCAGACGATTTTCTTTATTTGAAGTATCGCTATTTTGAGTTTCTTTTTTACTTTTTTTGGTCATGAAATAAACACTAATTTACAAAAATAGGGATTTTATGATAAATAAGGAATATAAATTATAGCAGCAATAATTATTGCCGTCATAGCAGCAAAGAAAACAGCTCCAGCAGCAATGTCTTTTATAAAACCTATTCTTTCATGATAATCAGGATGAATAAAATCGGCTATTTTTTCTACTGCAGTGTTTAATCCTTCAATGCTTAGAACTAAACCAATAGCTAACGTTTGAAATAACCATTCTGTTTTGGTAATTTCAAAATAAAAACCTGCAATTGTTATAAGAACACCGATTGATATTTGTGAAATGACACTATGTTCAGTGTTTGCTAATTTATAAGCTCCAAGAATAGCATATTTAAAACTTTTCATCCTTCCAGATAAAAAGCGTTCATCTTTTTCAAATTTCATATTATTATAATGCTTTTAAAGCAGCTTCATAATTTGGTTCGTCTGCAATTTCATTAACTTGCTCAGCATGTTTTACCATTCCATTTTCATCTAAAACAATTACTACTCTAGAATGTAAACCAGCTAAAGGTCCGTCAGTAATTTCTAAGCCAAAATCTTTTCCAAATTTTCCTGTATTAAAATCAGATAAGTTAACTACGTTTTCTAATCCTTCAGCACCACAAAAACGTTTTTGAGCAAAAGGTAAATCACGAGAAATACATAATACTTTAGTATTTTCTAATTCACCTGCTTTTTGGTTGAAATTTCTAACAGATGCAGCACAAGTTCCAGTATCAATACTTGGAAAAATATTTAAAACCACTTTACTTCCAGAGAAATCTGACAAAGTAGCCGTTGATAAATCGTTTTGAATTAAAGAAAAATCAGGTGATTTAGAACCAACTTTTGGTAATTCTCCTGATGTATGTATTGGATTTCCTCCTAATGTGATATTTGCCATAATATAATTATTTTTTGAACCTCAAAAGTAATAAATATAAATTGAAAGACCTTAATATATTACTTGATATAAATTTTTTATTCCTTTTTTAAAACCAAAAGAAAAGTTCTCTCGTAAATGACTATATAACTTAAAAATAAATTTATGAAATCAATTAACAAAATTAATGTTGCTCTTTTAGCTTTTTCTTTATTTTTTGGAATTACCGCTATGGCTCAAAAAATGGAAAAAACTGTTGAAGTAGGAGGAGCACCTATGTATCCAAGTAAAAACATAGTTGAAAATGCAGTAAATTCTAAAGATCATACTACTCTTGTAGCAGCTGTAAAAACTGCAGGTTTAGTTGATGTGTTAATGTCTGAAGGTCCATTTACCGTTTTTGCCCCAACAAATGCCGCGTTTGATAAATTACCAGCAGGAACAGTTGAAACTTTATTAAAACCAGAAAATTTAAAAACACTGCAAACCATTTTAACCTATCATGTAGTTGCGGGAAAAATGAATAAAAGTGATATTTTAATGACTATTAAAAAGGGAAAAGGAAAAGCAATGATGACAACTGTAAGTGGTGGAACTCTAACAGTTTGGATGAAAGGAAAAGATTTATATATAACAGATGAAAACGGTAATAGTTCAATGATAACAATTACTGATGTTAACCAGAAAAACGGAGTTATCCATGTTGTGGATACTGTTGTTTTGCCAAAGTCATAATTGGTGTTTAGTTTGTTTAGTTTGAGAATCTCCATTGAAAAATGGAGATTTTTTTATTTAGTACTTTCTAACCAATTTTTAAAATCATAAAAATTCTGAGGAGCAACACCGTGACCAATAGGATATTCTTTATACATAACCTCTAAGCCTAAATTTTGTAAAAAAGGTTCTGCTTTTCTTGCCCAATCAACTGGTATTACTTGATCTACAGTTCCGTGAGAAACAAAGAATTTTAAATTACTAAGGTCTTTAGATTTAAAATTTTCAGCAATAATTTTTTCATTTAAATAACCACTTAATGCTACAACTCTTGAGATTCTTTCAGGATACGATAGGGCAGTTGCATAACTTAAGATAGCACCTTGACTGAAGCCAATTAAATTTACATTTGTTGCATCTATTGGATATTTAGCAATTAACTCATCAATAAATTGAATGATTAAATCTCTTGATTCCATTGCTTGTGCATCGTCAGAAAATTTATTTTCATCTGCATCAAAGTGAATTGCATACCAAGCATGTCCGTAAGGTTGTAAATCATAAGGCGCCCTTACGGAAACCACATAATATTCATCGGGTAATTCGCTTGCGAAAGAAAATAAATCTTCTTCGTTACTTCCATAACCGTGTAATAATAGTAATAACGGATTTTTCTCTTGTTTTATTTTTGGTTCTCTAACGAGGTAAGTAAGATTCATTTTTTTATTTTTATAAATTTTTAAATGTTTTTTGGTAAAATTCTCCAACTAAAGGAACCATTCTTTTTTCACCACTTAAAGCGCCTAAAAAGCCATAGATCCAAAGAATAAAAATAAATACCCAAAATGCAGAAGAAACCATCCAACTATCAAAATATCCGATAGGATAACCCAATAAGAAGAAAGTTAAAAAAATGCCTAATGCTTGTCGAATATGAAAACTTGCAAATTCACTTCTGTTTTCTTCTTGATTCATAAAAATGGCCACTATACTTCCAATAATTGTAAAATAGCTAACTATCGCAGTCGTTTTTCCTTTTTCAATATCGTTTTGCATGCTTATAAAATTAAAGTATTGTTATTATAAATCCCTAAGGCTTTTCCTTTCATAGTTTGACCTAAAAAAGCTGAGTTTTTAGATTTTGACAATATGTTTTCTTTGGTAAAAGTCCAATTGCTTTTTATGTTGAACAAACTTAAATTAGCCGTTGAACCAACTTCTATTGAGTTTTCTTCTATTCCAAAAATAGATTTTACTGAAGTCAATTTTTCAATGATAACTTCTAGTGGAAGAACCGTTTGCAAAGTACCAAAAGCACTTTCAAGCCCAATTGTTCCATCTTTTGCTAAATCAAATTCTAATTTTTTATGTTCTATGTCTAACGGATTATGGTCAGATGTGATGCAATCTATCGTTCCGTCAATTACAGCATTGATTAAAGCTTTTCTTGTTGCTTCATCGCGTAAAGGTGGCGCTACTTTATAACGAGAATCAAAACCTTCTAATTTTTCATCCGTTAAGATTAATTGATGCACAGCTACACTACAAGTAACCTGTAACCCTTTCGCTTTCGCTTCTTTAATTAATTCAATCGATTTTATAGTTGAAATGGTAGGAATGTGCATTTTTCCACCAGTATATTCTAACAGAAATAAATTTCTAGCAATGTGCAATTCTTCGGCTAATGTTGGAATTCCTTTTAAACCTAATTTGGTTGAAACAGGTCCTTCATGTACAATTCCTTTTCCTTTAATTGAATTATCTAAACAGTAACTTATTACCAATCCGTCAAAATCTTGTACATATTGCAAGGCTATCTTTTGAATGTTGGCATTTTGAATCGCTTTGTTATAATCTCCAAAAGCAATTGCACCTGCGTTTTTCATGTCAAATAATTCCGCCAAATCATTTCCTTCGCTTCCCATGGTTAAAGCTCCAATTGGATACAAATCGGTAGCGTTGTTTTTAGCTTTATCCAATACAAATCGTATTTGAGATTGGTTGTCAATTACAGGAAAACTATTTGGTTGTAAAGCTACCGCAGTAAATCCGCTTTTTGCTGCTACTTTTAATCCGTTTGTAATGGTTTCTCTGTCTTCATAACCTGGTTCTCCAAAAGAAACCGAACTGTCCATCCAACCTTGAGAAACATGTAAATCATCTTCCATAATTTCGATAAAATCAGCATCAGAAGTTAGGTTTTTACCTATTTCAATGATTTTTCCATCTTGAATTTTAATATCAAGAATTTGCTTATGAAAAGCGCTTTTTGGATCAATAATTGTGGCGTTTTTTAAAACAATATTTGTCATTTTACAAATTTTTGGATTAGTAGTTCAATCAATAAAAGTAGTAGTGTTGTTATAATAAACCATTTCCATAAAGCAGTATCTGTTCGTTTTGTGTGTAAATCATTCAAAACTTCATCTACCGAATTTATTTTGGCAAAATTATCATTATTTAGTGTGCTTTGCAAAGTTACATCGCTTTCATTTCTTGGAAAATTGAAACTTATAGAGGTAATCAATTTATCCTTTTGTTTTACATTATAATTTCCTGCTTGTTCAGGATAATCGCCAAATGTCAACTTTACTTTATTACTTAAAATTTGTTGCATTGGAATAAAACTGTTGCTTTCATTAGAAAAAGAAACCACTTCGTCTTTTTCCAAATCAGCTTCAATAATTTTAGTTTCATTTTCACTTATGGTAAAAGCCAACTTATCTTTGGTATCGTTACCTATTGTCATATTGAAAAACGTAGGAACGATTAAAGGCGAATTTTGAAAATTAGAATTGGTTTTATTTATAGCTGAAGCAAAAAAGTAAACTGTTCCTAATTTATTAGTTACCGAAGTTAAAAAAATTTCAGCATCTTCAAATTGTAATATAGGTGAACTATTTTTAGAAACTATGAAGTTTGAATTTACCTTTGGATATTGAAAATTAGTAACATTCTTTTCGAAAACATTCTTGTAAACAGGATGATTAAAACTAATCTTCGTAATTTGTTTTTCTGTTTTTGATGGATTTGAAAAAGTTACGTTTCCAATTTTCTTCGATAAACCATTCAAGCTTTCTAAATTACTTTCAGTAGAAGGAATCACAATTACGTTTCCGCCTTTTTCATAAAACGAAACCAAGTTGGTTTGTAAAGCTTGTGAAATTTCTTTTACTTCATTTAGAACGATGGTTTGTTGGTTTTCTAAACGATTAAAATCCAACTGTTCTAAAGTAGTTTCATACGTTACAAAATCTTCATTGGTATAAATGCGATGTAGGAATTTGTTTTTAGAAGCTTCGCCAATAATCGCAACATTTGTCTTTTTGGGCGATTGAATGGTAAAGAAAAATTCGTTGTCAAATTGCAAACTGTTGTCTTGAATTACAATTCTTCCGGCCATTTCCTTTTTAGGAATAGACAATTTTATTTTTTGTTCGTTTTTCTCAAACGTGACTTGTGTTTTGGCAATTGCTTTATCGTTATTATATAAAGTAAGTGGAGTTTCATTTTCAACAGTTCCAAAAGCTTTCAATACAACTTCTAAAGTATAAAAAGCATCGGAAACTTCAGTAATTGATGCATTTTCAATACTTATGTTGACTGATTTTTCTGCTTTTGGTTGCAACCAATACACTTCATTCTTTTCGGAAATCGTGTTGATTTTTTCAGAAGTAACTGAAATTCCATCTGAAATAATCATGTAATCTTTAGAGCTGTTGGGTTTCTTTAATTCTATTTGATTGATTAAAGCATCTAATTCAAATGAAGTAGGAGCGTAGTCTAAATTTTGTAATTCTTTTTGTATCGATTTTATATCGGTATCCCAAAAAACTTCCGAATTTGTAAGTAACGAAAAGGTCTGATTTTCTGGAAAGCTTTCTAAAAGTTCTTGAATACTTCGTTTTAAAAGTTCGCCTTTTGCTCCTTTTGCTTGCATAGAAAATGAATTGTCTAATAGTATAACCAGTTCATTTTTTTTGTTTTGAGCATCTTTAGCGGTAAAAAAAGGTTGTGCAAATGCAAAGATAATTGCCGCTAATAATAACAAACGCGTAGCCAAGAGCAACCATTTTTTGATGCTTTTACTTTTACGGGTTTGGATTTGGATTTCTTTAAGAAGCTTTACATTGGTAAAGAACTCTTTTTTAAAACGACGAAATTGAAATAAATGCACTAAAATTGGAATCACCAACAGAAAAAGGAAGTATAAAATTTCTGGATGTTTAAATTGCATTTATTTAAATTTTATCAAAAATAGGGAATTTAGTTTTATTATCCGTTTCGTTTATTTTTTAACCACATAGACACATAGGTTTTTACTTTTTAATAAAGGCGTTTCACTTTTTTTAGTAAAACAGAGCTATGTTACTATGTGTTTTAATTCTTAGCTGTCTTTATTTGGTTTACCATTTTTAAACTTTACTTTTTCTACCACCTGAATTTTTTTAGGTGTATTTTTAAAGTTTTTCTTTTTTTCAAACGGTTTTTTATCTCCAGAAGTTGGTGCTTTTTTATCTGATTTGAATTCAGGCTTTTTAGCTTTAAAATCAGATGTAGCAACTTTTGGTTTATGACTTTTAATAACTTCAGTTGGGTTTTTAGGATTTTCCTTTGTTCCTCTTAAATGAATAACTAAACCGTTTAAGAAATTGCGCAACAATTGGTCGCCACATTCCATATAATCTTTGTGATCTTCTTTTCTGAATATATTACCCAATTCGCCTTTAGAAACTCTAAAATCTACCAATTCTAAAATTTCTACAATTTGGTCGTCACGAAGCTGTAATGCAACTCTTAATTTCTTAAAAATATCGTTATTTGTCATTTGTCTAATAAATATGCTTCAAAGATATTCAATTAAATTCAGAATTATTATTTTTACAAAAAAAGAATAGCATTTATATGGACAGTTATCAGGAAAAAATTGGCTTATTACAAGAAATGATTGGTTTTGCATTAGTAGATGGAGAATTGCATGATCGTGAATATGATTTTATTGAAATGGTAGCTCATGAACTTGAAATAGATAAAGAAACACTTTTGAAATTATATGAAAAGAAAACCGAAAAAGTAGTGATTAAAGATGAATTTCATAGAATTTGTCAGTTTTATCGTTTGGCTTTGTTGATGTATTGTGATGGTGTTTTACACGAAAGAGAACAAATTAAAATTAATGAAATTGGTATTAACATGGGATTAAACCCTTATGCTATGAAGCGTGTTTTAAAATTGATGGAAAATTCTCCAAACCTTATGGTTGATGGAGATATGTTACTTTCCGTTTTTAGTGAACAGCATAATTAGTCGAATGAAATTAAAACTTTTCATATTCTTTTTAGTTGCAATTACTTTCAGTAGTTGCAACGCTCAATTGCCTACAAAGCACATTTTTTATCTTCACGGAAGAATCATAGAACAACAAGGTAAAAATGCGGTTAGTGAACAATATGGTAAATACGAATTAGATAGTATTATTACTGCTTTAAAAGTTGAAAATGGTATTGTTCACGCTGAAATTAGAAACAGTAATGTAGATTATAAGCTTTATGCTGAAAAAGTTTCCAAACAAATTGATGAACTCTTAAAAAGCGGTATTGAAGCAAAAAATATAACAGTAATTGGAGCTTCAAAAGGTGCTATTATTGCTTGTAACATTTCTAGTTTAAATCCAAATGAAATTAATTATGTTTTCCTTGCCGGAAATAACGATTACCAAGAAATGAACAACGAATGGAAATTTCACGGACAAGTTTTGTGTATTTATGATTTGTCGGACACTATTGCCGGAAAGAACTACGATTACTGGGAAAATAAAGAAAACTTCACTACTAAATTTGAACAAATTGAATTGAAGACAAATTTAGGTCACGGTTTTTTATACAAACCTTTAAACGTTTGGATGGAACCAACGAAGAAATGGATTTTTGAGCAGCGTTTGTGATTTGTTTCGGATTTACTATATTTTTTTAAAATTAAAATAAAAATAGTTTATGAAAAGTGAAGGGATTAAAATAATGTTAGAAACAGAGAGATTAAAATTGAATAAAAGTCAATTGTTTTCACATTTCTTTGTTATTCTGTTTATTCTAATACTACCTACTTTATGTTTCTATACTATTTTTAAGATTGAAGTTTTAGGTTCTATCGAATTTAAAACAACTCAAGAACTTTTATATATGTCAATTCCGTGGTTGATTTTAGCTATTGTATTTTTAATAATCCAATATTATAGATTAAACTTTATTAAAATTAATAAAAAAGTAACTGGAGAAGATTTTATTAGAATTATTCAAATTACTGGAAAAGAAAGAAATTGGAAAATTTTAATTCTTACAAATGATTATTCAGTTGCAAGAAGAGGTTTTAATTGGACTGGTAGTTGGGGTGAGCGAATTACAATTATCAGGAAAGAGAATGAAATATTGATAAATAGTATTTGTGATCCAGATAAGAGGTCATCTGTGTCTTCATGGGGACAAAACAAAAAAAACATTAAAGCATTTGAGAAAAACTTAAATACTTTATCTTAACGAGCTTTCATAATATTTTTTGCTACAGATTAAACTGATTTATGGAATTGGTGTAAATTTTTTAATCTGTGGTAAATCCATGTTATTAAAACTGCTCTTTATTATTCCTAATATATTCAACAATTAGCGTTACCACATCTTCTTCTTGTTCGTCGTTAAAGAATATTTCTTCTAAATCTTCCCAACCCGAAAGTGCATTTTCGTCTAGTTTTGCAATGGCATTTTTTCTTTTTTCTAATTCATCATGGAAATTATTAATTCCAAATAAACCAATTGCTTTTGCAATAATGTTTGCGGTTTTTGGAGCGCCAATTTTCTTATATGCTTCTAATACTTCTCTGGCATAATCGCCCACTTCATTGCTAAAAAAATGAAGAAATCCGCCTTCGTTTATTGCGCCTTCAAAAATATCAATAAGTATAAAATTTGTTTCACCTTCAGATAATTCGTCCGCTTCTTGTTTTTTATCCCAAATGATTGTTCCAACAGCTTCAATAATTTCAATTTCGTCAGTAAGGGTAAGTATTTCGTTTATGTTTTTCATTTTATTAAGGATTTATTTTCCAGATTTTATCTGATGATTCTAAATATTCTGATAAGGCAGCAGAACCATACCAGTTGTATAATTCAGCTTTTAATATTTTTTCTTTTATGGCTTTGTCGTTTTCTAATAACAAATTGGCTTCTTCAAATGTTTTTACATCAAGAATAAAAATTCCTCTTATATTATCGTCGTTTTTAAACATTGGTCCAGCAACAATTAGTTTTTTTTCTTTTACTAGTTTGTTAATATTAGCCATATGACTTGTAAAACATTCAGATGTAAATTCCTTATCAGTTGTTGTATTTGTTCCTGTTTTTAGAATTACAAAAACATATTGTTTCATTCCGTAATCATCAGCATTTAGTTTTTTTGCTAATTCAGCATCATAATTTGGATTAACATCTTGAGCAAATGAAGCTGTTATGCCGAATAAAATAATGAATAGTATATGTAGTTTTTTCATTTTTTTTAGTGTATAATTTTTTATTATGAGTGAAAAGAAACCGAGCTAAAATAATCTTAATGAGATTTCTCCTACGTCGAAATGACAAAATTACTGTATTAAATTCTTTCTTGTAATGCTTTTATTTCATCTCTAAATTTTGCCGCTTGCATAAAGTCGAGTTCTTTTGCCGCTTTCTCCATTGCTTTTCTTTTCTCGCGAATTTTCTTTTCAATTTCGGGTTTGGTTAAATATTCGCTTTCGGGTTCAGCTGCTTTGTATTCTAAATTATCATAATATTGCGTAGAAACCGAATTTCCACTTAAAGCGTTTCCTAAACTTTTATTCAAAGCTTTTGGTTCTAATCCGTGCTTTGCATTATAAGCCATTTGTTTTTCCCTACGATAGGTAGTTTCGTCAATTGTTTTCTGCATACTTTTGGTAATCTTATCCGCATACATAATGGCTTTTCCATTTACGTTTCGTGCTGCACGACCCACCGTTTGTGTCAACGAACGATGACTACGAAGGAATCCTTCTTTATCCGCATCTAAAATAGCAACAAGCGAAACTTCGGGTAAATCTAAACCTTCACGAAGTAAGTTGACACCAATTAAAACATCAAAAATACCTTTTCGTAAATCTTGCATGATTTCCACGCGTTCCAAAGTATCAACATCAGAATGAATATAACGACAACGAATAGCTACTTTAGTTAAATATTTAGTCAATTCTTCCGCCATTCGCTTGGTTAAGGTTGTTACCAATGTACGTTCGTCTTTTTCACATCGTTGTTGAATTTCTTCAATTAAATCGTCAATTTGATTTTCACTTGGACGAATTTCAATAATTGGATCCAATAAACCTGTTGGACGGATGACTTGCTCTACATAAATTCCTTCACTTTTTTCTAATTCATAATCTGCTGGAGTTGCAGAAACATAAATGACTTGGTTTTGTAAGGCTTCAAATTCTTCAAACTTCAACGGACGATTGTCCATTGCTGCTGGCAAACGAAAACCGTATTCAACTAAATTTTCTTTACGACTTCTGTCGCCACCATACATTGCATGCACTTGAGAAATAGTTACGTGACTTTCATCGACCACCATTAAAAAATCATCAGGAAAATAATCTAATAAACAGAAAGGTCGTGTTCCAGGTTCTCTTCCATCAAGGTAACGCGAGTAATTTTCAATTCCTGAACAATAACCTAATTCGCGAATCATTTCTAAATCGAAATTGGTTCGTTCTTCTAATCGTTTTGCTTCTAAATGTTTTCCAATTTCTCTGAAATATTCCACTTGCTTCACCATGTCTTGCTGAATTTGCCAAATGGCATTTTGTAAGACATCAGGCGAAGTAACAAACATGTTCGCAGGGTAAATATTCAGTTTGTCGTATTTTTCAATCACTTTTGCATCACGAGCATCAAAAGATTCTATTTCTTCAATTTCATCACCAAAAAAATGTACTCTGAATGGGTCATCGGCATAACTAGGGAAAATTTCTACCGTGTCGCCTTTAATTCTAAAAGTTCCTGGAGTAAATTCTGCTTCGGTTCTGGCATATAAACTTTGTACTAAACGATGTAGTAATTTGGTACGTGAAATTTGTTGGTTTTTTTCAACCGTAACCACATTTTTTTGGAACTCAACCGGATTTCCAATACCGTATAAACAAGAAACAGAAGCCACAACCAAAATATCTCTACGACCAGAAAGAAGCGAAGAAGTAGTGCTTAAACGCATTTTTTCTAATTCTTCATTGATAGATAAATCTTTTTCAATATACGTTCCGGTAACGGGAATAAAAGCTTCGGGTTGGTAATAATCGTAATAAGAAACGAAATATTCTACCGCATTGTTTGGGAAAAACTGTTTGAATTCAGAATATAATTGTGCGGCCAACGTTTTATTATGGGCTAAAACCAATGTAGGTTTTTGAACTTCTTGAATTACATTAGCTACTGTAAATGTTTTACCAGAACCCGTAACCCCTAATAAAGTTTGAAATTGGTCACCATCGACAATTCCTTTTGCTAATTTTTCAATTGCTTGGGGTTGATCTCCGGTTGGTTTATATTCTGATACTACTTGGAATTTCATTTAGTTGTATTGCAAAGTTTAAAGGTGTAAAGTTACGAAGAATTATGGTTTTTTATTTTAAAACAACAGAAGCTTTTAAATTTCTAAATTAATTCGGAAATATTTTTATATTTGTAAAAAGCAATCCCCCAAATCGCTTAACTTTATTACCTATGAAAACCATAAAAATACTTTTTTTTAGTTTGTTCTTATTTGCAAATTATGCTAATTCTCAAACTTTTATTCAAGCTTATGCTGATATTGCAAATCAAGTATCTCAAGCAAATGTTACAGCCGATTTAACAGAGTTTGAAGCTCTTGGTGTTAAACGTAGAGGAACTACTGCTTTAGATAATACTTTAAACTGGTTGAAAAATAAGTATACTTCTTATGGATATACAGCAGGGCAGATGACTGAAGATTCTTTTACAAATGGCTCTTTTACTTGTAAAAATTTAATTGTTACTAAGATAGGAACTGTTTATCCTAATAAATACGTTATCATTTGCGGACATTATGATTCTGTTGTTGGAACAGGGACTAATGATAATGGGAGTGGAGTAGCTTGTATTTTAGAGGCGGCTCGTTTACTTCAAAATGTTCCAACAGAATATTCTATAAAATTCATTAATTTTAGTGGAGAAGAAGATGGATTAATTGGTAGTCAACATTATGTGAGTTCGGTTGTAAATGGAACAAACCCTAAATTAGATATAAAATTGGTTTTTAACCTTGATGAAGTTGGAGGTGTTGCAGGAATGACTAATAATACCATTACTTGTGAACGAGATACGTCATCTCCAACAACAAATAATGCATTATCAACTACTTATACTAATGAATTGATAACATGTGTTGGTTTATATTCTCCTTTAAATACATTTTTATCTTATGCTTATGCATCAGATTATATGCCGTTTCAATCGAATAATGAAATCATTACTGGTTTTTTTGAAACGAACGAAACATCACATAAACATTCAGCAACCGATTTGTTAGTAAATATGGATCCGGTTTATAATTATAATGTTGCTAAGGCAACTACCGGAGCAATGTTGCATTTTGCAGTTGCATCAACTGCATTAAGTGAAAATAGTTATAATGAAGATTTTCAAGTTAGTTTTTTTCCAAATCCAGCAAGTGATTTTTTAAATATCAACTTTGGTACCTTAAATGATTCTAATTATACTTTTAGTATTGTTGATATTAATGGAAAAAAAGTTTTAGAAAGAAAAATAAACAATCCTAGTTTATTAGAAAAAATAGATTTAAGCCAATTTCAATCGGGTGTTTATTTAGTTGCTTTAGAAACTAATAGTAAAGTGATTAGAAGAAAAATTGTTATACAGTAATTTTTTTTGAAATCGGCATAATTATTGTAAGAATAGCTTTAAAAACTTTTATGTTATGAAATATTTTCTATTCTTGTTTTTTGCTTTTTCAACTATTTATGCTCAAGATTATGCTGGAGTTTATACTAAAAATATAACTACTGATACTGGAGTTGTTATTGATTACAAATTGAATTTAGCTTCTGATGGAACTTATGAGGTTTCTGTTTTTAGAAATTTGGGACAAAGTATAAGTGTTAATGAAAATTTTTACGGTAACGGAAATTGGAAGGTAGTTAACAAATTGATAGTTTTTTCTTGCGAAGAATTAGCAGATAAAAATTTCATCAATCTTAATAAAACAACTTCAAGATTTGATGCAAAAAAGAAAAAAGAATTACGTTTTTTTAATTGTCCATCACTTTGGTTTAAAAATGTAACTTTAGAAAAAGTGAATTAATCCCAACATTCCATAAGTAATAAATTACCTTTTAAATGTTCGATGGTAACAATACCATCTTCGGCAACATGATTACTGCTACCGGTTCTAATACCGATAGACAACGTGTCATTATGTAAAGGATAAAATAAGTTTTTAGAATGAATTCCGCTTACTTCTCCAATAGGAATTAAGGATATAATTGAATCTTTTGTATACCATTTTTCGAACTTATTTGGCAACAAAAATATCTTAGAATGATCGTCTAAAATTACAATTTTAAGATTTTCTCTAAATCGAACAATATTGGTAATATTCGTTATGGTATGATCGGCACGTTTTCCGGTTGCCCAAATTACATTTGCTGCTTTATGTCCTTTTTCAATTAAATATTCAAATGCTTTTTCTAAATCGGTTTTGTCCTGGTTTGGCGTGTGTACGATTTCAATAGGATATTGACTTTCTTTATAATATTCGGCATCAAAACCTCTGTCGAAATCACCTAAAAGAACATCTATTTTTATTCCCAATTCTAAAACACGTTCAATGGCCGAATCTAAAACGATTACAAGTGGAGACCATTCTAATAGTTGGCCTAAAAGTTCTTCATTACAAGCAGCTCCATTAGCTATAATTAAAGCCGGTTCTTGATCGTCTCGAACAATATGGTGTGATGACATTTTTAGATTTTTGAACTACGAATTTAAAAATAATTATTGAACTGTATACGTCATCGTATCTATTTCTGACAATCTAAAGAACCCAAGTGCATAATTGTCAAAATTAGTTTGATTAACGATGTTTCCTCTTACAGTTGCTGGTGGCGCTTGGAATGGGCCACCGCTGTTTCCTGCAACACCAAGTAATACGTTCATATAGTTATAATATCGTTCAGAAATACCATGAAGTGTAAAAGTTAAATCATCAGCGACTTCTAAATCTTCGTTAAAATAAAGCCCAAACATTTGATTTCCTTGAAAGAATTCATCATCAACCACATCATATTCAGGAAGGTTTAAAAATGAAGGATTAAATTGGATAAGGTAGAAATTATCTACTAATCCATCGTCCTGAAAAAGGAATTTAACTTCAATTTCATCGCCAGTAAAGCCTCCTTCATCATTTTGTTCAACAGAATCTATTGTTGGTGATGGTATTAAGTTTTCAGTAGCTAAATACGTTTGTCCGTCATGAATAACAGTTAAAACATAAGTTTCATTTAAAACCGGATTAAAATTAGTACAAATGTAGTTTCCGGTTCCAATATCTTCGTTAAAATCATATTGTATTAAATTACTATCTGTAATAAAAACTATTGCACCCGAAACTGTAGGAATTGTGTTTTCAAAATAACCTGTTGTGGTTGATAGTTTAATAGTTTGTTCGTCACCCAAAGTTCCTTTTTGCCACTTTATTGATGCGTCAATTACAAGTTTTGGGGCAGCTGTATTTAAATCTACATCCACAACATCCTCACAAGAAATTAAACCAATTGATGATAGTACTATTGAGATTATAAGTAGCGTTGTTTTTAATATAATTTTCATCATGATTCTAAAATTTAAAATTATAAGTTGCGCTAGGAACTATTCCAAAAATAGATAATCTTACAGCTTCATTATTACCAGAATCTTGGTTTTGTCTAAAACTGATAGATGCTGCATTTTTTCGGCTATAAACATTATAAATACTAAAAACCCATTCACCATACCATTTTCTATTCTTATTTTTATTAGGAACTAAAGTGGCAGAAATATCAAGTCTATGATAGGTGGGTAGTCTGTTCTCGTTTCTTAATCCATAACTTGGCACAGAAATATCTTGATATACATATTGACCGTTTGGATAAGTTACAGGTTGTCCGCTTTGCAGTGAAAAAATAGAACCAAAACTCCATTTTTCATTCAATTGATACATTCCGGTAACAGAAAGATTATGTAATTTGTCCCAACCGGTTTTGTACCATTCGCCGTTATTAATTCCGGTTTCGTTGGCATTTCTTCCTGGGGTTTGTTGTTCAGACCTTGAAAGAGTGTAAGAAACCCAGCCGTTTAATTTTCCTTCATTTTTTTTGGCTAAAATTTCTAAACCATAGGCTCTAGCTTTTCCATTTAAAACGACTTGTTCAATTGCTTCATTTGCAATTAAATCGGCACCGTCAATATAATCTAATCTATTTTGAATTTCTTTGTAAAAAGATTCAACCTCAAGTGTGTATTTTCCATTTTTAAAGTTTTTGAAATAACCAATGGCATATTGATCTAAAAGTTGCGGTTTTAAATAGTTGTCACTTGGAGCCCAAACATCAAGAGGAGTAGGAGATTGCGTGTTTGAAATTAGATGAAGATATTGCGACATTCTATTATAACTGGCTTTAATTGCGACATCATCATTTATAGCATATGAGATTGCAACTCTTGGTTCAAAATTACCAAAATTAGCTATGGTTTCGTTTCTGCCATATGATTTAGTTCCGGTAGGAGTTGCTTTCTCATAAATTTGTAATTCCTGATTAAATGTTACAGCTTCATTGTTTAAATAGGTGTTGATTTCTTGTTTTCCTAAACGGTAAAACGAACTGTATCTTAGTCCGTAGTTTACGGAAATTTTTTCGCTTAATGTTTGTTCAATATCAATATAAACGGCTGGTTCAAAAGCATATTTTTTATCCAATTGATCTGGATTTATTCCTGATGACGAGTCTGTTGGTTCAATTTTTCCAGGATTAAAGTCATAATAAACAGTGTTTAATCCAAAATTCAACTTAGTTTTATCGTTTAAATAATACTTAAAATCATATTTAAAGTTGTAATTTTTAATACCGCTATCCCAATTGAAACCAATAAAGTCTAATTTTAATCCGTAATAATAATCGCTGTAAATTAGTGAAGCATTTGAAAATAATTTATCTGAAAAAAGATGATTCCAACGTAAGTTTAAAACACTATTTCCATAAGTGTTTACAAAACTATTATTTAAGCTAAATACGTCTCTGCCAAAATACCCTGAAAAATATAAACTATTATTATCATTTATATTATAGCTCAGTTTAGTATTTAAGTCATAAAAATAAGCGGAGTTCTTATTGTCAGTAAGTTTTAAAAATAAGTGTGCGTAAGAGCTTCTTCCGGCAACTAAAAAGGAAGCTTTATCTTTTACAATTGGTCCTTCGGCTAATAATCTTGAAGAAATTAATCCAATTCCACCACTTAGATTAAAATTATTACTATTTCCCTCTTTTTGATAAATGTCTAATACTGAAGCTACCCTTCCTCCATAACGAGCAGGAATACCTCCTTTATATAATTTCAAATCTTTAATGGCATCAGCATTAAAAACAGAAAAGAAACCAAATAAATGCGAAGAATTGTAAATAGTAGCTTCATCTAATAAAATTAAATTTTGATCTGCCGCGCCACCTCTCACATTAAATCCTGACTGACCTTCACCTGCATTTGTAACGCCAGGTAAAGTTAAAATTGATTTTATGATGTCAACTTCTCCAAGAATTGCGGGCATTTTTTTTATGGTCGAAATTGCAAGTTTGTTGGTGCTAAATTCTGCTTTTTTTATGTTCAATTTGTTTGGTTTATCAGTAACTACGATTTCGTTTAACTGTAAACTTTCTTCAGTTAGTTTATAATTTTTCTTTAAATTTGAATTTAGAATAATTTCTTCTGTAATTTCAGAAAATCCTAAATAACTAACCGTAATTTGATATGTTCCTTTAGGAAGAGTTAACGAATAAAATCCATATTCATTTGTAGATGTTCCTGTTTCTAAATTTTTTATATAAACCGTAACTCCAAAAAGTGTTTCGTTATTTTTTGTATCAGAAATAGAGCCGCTAATTGTAAACTTTTCTTGAGAATAAGAAAAATTTATAAAAAATGAGAAGGCAATTATATAAAGATATTTAATAATTTTATTCATGGTATACTATTTGTACTACAAAGTTGATGATTTTTTTTAAATTTAACTTATTACATTTGTTAATGTATGGTTAATATAAGTAAAGTATTATAGCTTTTATGTAGGTTTGTAAAAATAATGTAATGAAAAAAATAATTTTAATTTCTTTTTTTTTAATGTTTTCGATGAGTATTTATGCTCAGTTTGACAAAAAAAACACGCCTTTAAAATTAGAATTAAAATCAAAAACGTCAGTTGATATTCCTAATGAATTTTCAAGTGATTTGCCTTCTCTTGATTTTAAGAGTAGCTTAGATACTAAAGATGATAACTATTTAAAAAAATACTCTATTTTAAATAAAAAAGAGGCTGCTAAAAGCATTTTTGAGAATGATAATAATTTTAAAAACCCTGGCGACGAAGTAAAAGATAAATTAAATAAAAAATTAACTGATAAACCTATTGATGAAAGCTTTAAAAGTGATCAATTTTTAGGTCAGTTTGATACAAAAAGCAAATATTTAAAAGTTGTTTGTAGAGATCATGAGTATCCTGATGGAGATAGAGTTAAAATTTTAGTTAATGATAAAGTTGAGGTTTCTAATATACTATTAGAAGCAGGTTCTAAAGAATATTATATTAATTTATCTGACGGATTTAATAAAATAGAGTTTGAAGCATTAAATCAGGGTTCGTCAGGTCCTAATACTGCGGCTTTTAGGGTTTATGATGATAAAGGAAATATTATTACATCAAATGAATGGAATTTAACAACAGGTGTAAAAGCGAAAATAGTAATTGTTAATCAAGATGAAAGTAAAGACGAACAAGAATAAATTTATATTAAAATAAAAAAGCTCCGAAGATTCGGAGCTTTTTTATTTTAGAATATTTTCTATTGTAATTTAGCCAAAATACCGTTTAGTGTAGCACTTGGGCGCATTGCTTTATCTGTTAACTCAAAGTTTGGATGATAATAACCGCCAATTTGTTGAGGCTTTCCTTGAGCTGCAATTAATTCTTCATTAATTTTAGCTTCATTAACATTTAAATCATTTGCAATAGGAGCGAAGATTGCTTTTAATTCTGCATCTTTATTTTGGTTTGCCAAAGCATTTGCCCAGTATAAGGCTAAATAGAAATGAGATCCTCTATTATCTATACTTCCAAGTCTTCTTGCAGGAGATTTATCATTTTCTAAAAACTTCTCGGTAGCTTCATCTAAAGTTTCAGATAAAACTAACGCTTTTGGATTATTAAATACGTTTCCTAAGTGTTCATATGAAACGCCTAATGCTAAGAATTCTCCTAACGAATCCCAACGTAAGTATCCTTCTTCAATAAATTGCTCAATATGCTTTGGAGCAGAACCACCTGCGCCAGTTTCGAATAATCCACCACCATTCATTAATGGAACAATAGATAACATTTTTGCAGAAGTTCCAACTTCTAATATCGGAAATAAATCAGTTAAGTAATCACGTAAAACATTTCCAGTTACAGAAACAGTATCTAGACCTTTAACAATTCTTTCTAATGAGAATTTAGTTGCATCAACAGGATTCATAATACGAATATCTAATCCAGCTGTGTCGTGATCTTTTAAATAAGTATTTACTTTTTCAATAATTTGTCTGTCGTGAGCTCTTTTTTCATCTAGCCAAAAAACAGTTGGAACTCCAGTAGCTCTTGCTCTGTTAACTGCTAATTTAACCCAGTCTTGAATAGGTGCGTCTTTTACTTGACACATTCTAAAAATATCACCAGCTTCAACTGCTTGTTCCATAATTACATTTCCATTTGCATCTTTCACTTTTACAGTGCCATTTGCAGCAATTTGGAACGTTTTATCATGTGAACCATATTCTTCCGCTTTTTGAGCCATTAACCCAACATTAGGAACACTTCCCATAGTTTTTGGGTCTAATGCACCGTTTTCTTTACAAAAATCTATAGTTGCTTGATAAATTCCAGCATAACATCTGTCTGGGATAATAGCTTTAGTATCTTGAGATTTTCCAGCTGCATTCCACATTTGTCCCGAATTACGAATCATTGCAGGCATTGAAGCATCAATAATTACATCAGAAGGAACGTGTAAGTTAGTAATTCCTTTATCAGAATTTACCATCGCTAAAGCTGGTCCGTTTTCCATAGCAGCCGTTAAAGCAGCTTCTACTTCCGCTTGTTTAGCGTGTCCAGCAATTTTTGCATATACATCACCTAAACCATTTTTAGTATTTACACCTAATTCATTAAATAAATCGGCATATTTTGCAAAAACATCTTTAAAATAAACTTCTACAAATGCGCTAAAAAGAATAGGATCTGAAATCTTCATCATAGTAGCTTTTAAGTGTACTGAAAACAAAACACCTTTTGCTTTTGCATCTTCTACTTGAGTAGCAATAAAAGCTCTTAATTTATTCATGTTCATTACTGAACTGTCAATAATTTCTCCTGCTTTTAATGGAGCATTGTCTTTTAGTATTTTCGTTATACCATTTGCATCTGTAAATTCAATAGTAAAACTTCCATTATCTTTAATACAAACAGATTGTTCAGTTCCATAAAAGTCGCCTTCGTTCATATGTGAAACATGCGATTTTGAATCTGATGTCCAAGCTCCCATTGAATGCGGATGTGCTTTGGCGTAGTTTTTAACCGCTTTTGGAGCACGTCTATCAGAGTTTCCTTCACGTAAAACCGGATTTACAGCAGAACCTAAAACTTTTGCATATTTTGCTTTAATTGTTTTTTCTTCATCAGATTGTGCATCTTCAGGAAAATTAGGAATTGCAAAACCTTGTGATTGTAATTCAGCAATTGCTTCTTTTAATTGAGGTACAGAAGCTGATATATTTGGTAATTTAATGATGTTAGCGTCTGGTGAAGTTGCTAGTGTTCCTAATTCTGATAGAGCATCACCTATTTTTTGATCTTCCTTTAAGAATTCTGGAAAGTTGGCTAAGATTCTCCCGGCTAACGAAATGTCTCTTGTTTCTAAATCAATATTTGCTGGCTTTGAAAAAGCTTTTACTATTGGTAAAAATGAATGTGTTGCCAACATTGGCGCCTCATCTGTAATTGTGTAAATAATTTTAGATTTGTTAGACATGGAATATATGTTTAATTAATGTAAATTTTTTTAAGTCACGCAAATATAAGAAATATTGAGCACAATTTTATGATAGCTTATCCCTTAATAACATGGAATTTAGAATTTGGTAATAGAAAAGATTTAAATTATTAAATATGTATTTTAAATGCCTTTTTTATATCAAAAAAAAAGCCTTAACATTGTTAAGGCTTTTAATTTTTTCAAGAAAGAATTAGTTTTTATATCTTCTTTCTTTAATTTTTGCTTTTTTACCAGTAAGTTCTCTAAAGTAGAAAATACGAGCTCTACGAACTTTACCTCTTTGGTTTAATTCAATTTTTTGAATAGCTGGTAAGTTAATAGGGAAGATACGCTCAACTCCTATAGCACCTGACATTTTACGAATAGTAAAAGTTTCTGTTGCACCAGTACCTCTTCTTTGGATTACTACACCCTTAAAAAACTGAGTTCTTGTTTTTTCACCCTCTTTAATTTCGTAGTATACAGTGATTGTATCACCAGCTGCGAAAACAGGTAAGTCTTTTTTTTCTACGAATTCGCTATTTACGAAATCTACTAAATTTGCCATAATATAAATATAACTATTTGATTTAGAGTAACATTCACGGTTATCGTCAGAGGTTAGTCCAAAACTGGATGCAAAAGTAAAAAATAAATGTGAATTAAAAATTAAAAATTACTTTTTTTTTAAATCATAGGGTTTACTCTTCTAACAAATCTGGTCTTCTGTTTTTTGTGTGTTCATATGCTTTTTGTTCGCGCCATTCTTCAATTTTAGGAAAATTTCCACTTAAGAGAATATCTGGAATTTTCCAACCTTTATATTCTGCAGGTCTTGTGTATATTGGAGGAGAAAGTAAATTGTCTTGAAAACTATCAGTTAATGCTGAAGTCTCATCGCTTAAAACACCAGGTATAAGTCTAATAATACTATCGCAAAGCACAGCAGCTCCAAGTTCACCACCAGAAAGAACGTAATCACCAATGGAAATTTCTTTTGTAATGAATTGATCACGAACTCTTTGGTCTACACCTTTATAATGTCCGCAAAGAATGATGATGTTTTTTAACATGGACATACCGTTAGCCATACTTTGATTTAAGGTCTCTCCGTCTGGAGTCATGTAAATCACTTCATCATAGTTGCGTTCGCTTTTTAATTTCGAAATACAATCATCTATAGGTTGAATGCTCATAACCATTCCGGCACCACCGCCATATTGATAATCGTCTACACTTTTTTGTTTATTTGTAGTGTAATCTCTTAAATTGTGAAAATGAACTTCAACCAATCCTTTTTCGATAGCTCTTTTTAATATTGAAGCTTCAAACGGACTTTTAATTAGTTCTGGTAAAACGGTAATGATGTCAATGCGCATTTTTTCTTGTCTCAAAGTTTTTGAAGTTGCAAAGTTACAAAGTTTCTGTCAACAAAAATATTAAACTCCAAATTGCTTTAAATGATGATCCATATGATTGTACATCAATTTGTCCCAATCTTCGTAAGTCATTTTTCCCCAAAAAGGATGATTCATTACCGTAATATTTTTTTGACCGTCTTGTAATAATTGAATGTTTTTAATAAGTTCAGCTTTTGATTTATCTAAATCAACTGAATTTTTGACAATAAACTCAGGTGCAGTTGGACTGTTTTTTTTAAATTCTGAATTGAAAACTTTGTTTTTCATCATTTTTCCAACCCATTTCATTAAAAAATTGATTTTTAGTTCTTGTTTTCCAAAAGCTACGTTAGAGGTTAAAAGACAATGTTCGCACATTTGGTCAGCCGACATTTTTCCCCAGAGTGGTTTTGATTCTGAATTAATTTGGTTAATTCTATTAACAAGTTCTTGATTATCATTTGAATTGTATATACTTTTCATAAGTTTCTATTATCTGAATTCTAACTTCTAAATTTTCCTTCCCACCAAACTATACATCATCGGAATTTTATTTTCCAAATGCTTTATTCTGAATTTATTGGTTTCGAACTCTATGGTTTCCTTGAAACAATTGTAATTGGAGTAATCATACTCTTCAAAATGTTCTATTTGTAAACCATTATTCATTAAAGACTGGAAAACTTCTGAAAGGGAATGATTCCAACCAATGTAATCTGTTTTTATGTCTGCATTTTGGTCAGCATAAGTTCCTATGTATTCTTCTAAGATTGGTTTTTCGTTATGATAATGGTATTTAATTTTGGTAAAATCATCATCAAACATCCAAACTACTGGGTGAAATTCTACAAAAACTAATTTTCCGTTTGGTTTTAAGAAATGCGAAATGACTTTTGCCCATTTATCTAAATCGGGTAACCAACCAATTGTTCCATAACTGGTGTAAACAATATCAAACCTTTCATCTAAATGATTAGGAGTTTCATAAACATCGCAACAAATGAATTTGGCATCTAAATTAAGTTCTTCATTTAATTGTTGTGCTTTTTCTATGGCTTTATCGGACAAATCAACTCCTGTGCATTTGGCTCCAAGTCTTGCTAAGGAAAGCGTGTCTTGTCCAAAATGGCATTGTAAATGTAAAATGCTCTTTCCTTTTATTTCTCCTAAAAGTTCTAAATCAATTTCAGGAACGGAGTTTTTTCCCGAAAGGAAATCGGAAACATTATAAAAATCAGAAGCTACATGAATATCGACTTTATTATTCCATGTCTGTTTATTTACATTTTTATAATTATCGATACTCATATAGCTTGTGTTTTAATTAGGAACAATTTACTTCAAATAAATAAAGTGTCCAAATTAATATGTTTTTTAAAGCTTATGGATTTGTTGACCAAAGGGAAGCGCCTTTTAACATGGCTCTTCTTGGTAATTTTAATCCAGCAACTATTAATTCTGCAAAATCATCTGGTTGTAGCACTGAATCTTCTGAGTTTTTATTGGCAATTCCTAATTCAATTGACATGTCAGATGCGATTGTGCTTGGTGTTAAAGTGCAAACTCTAATGTTGTTTTTACGCACTTCTTTCATTAAAGATTCTGACATTCCAATTACTGCGAATTTCGAAGCTGAATAAGCAGAAGTATTAGCATTTCCGGTTAATCCAGCAGTTGAAGAAATATTAAAAATATCTCCTTCATTTTTTTCTATTAAATAAGGTAATACTTCTTTGGTTACAAAATACATTCCCATTACATTGGTTTGAATGATTTCTGACCATTGATCTACTTTCATATCATTTAAAGCACCAAAAGCTGCAACACCAGCATTGTTTACCAAAATATCTACACTTCCAAATTTACTGATAATTTGTTTTATTCCATTCTGGACTTCTTCATAATTCCCTATATTAAACAGAGCGTATGTAGCATTTACACCTAATGCTTTTAATTCTTCAACAGTTTCTTGTAAATTCTTTTCATTTCTTCCGGTAATAGCAACATCAATCCCTTCTTTAGCAAAGGCAAGGGCAGTAGCTTTTCCTAAACCTCTGCTTCCCCCTGTAATAATTGCTTTTTTACCTTTTAAATTTCCCATTTTAATCTAATTTTTATTTAAAGTAAAATTAAAAATTAAATATTTCTTTTTTGTAATTAAAACCTTAAATTAAATATAAATTTTATGTTTCACTTTTAGGATTTTGTTGTGAATTTGGAGTTTTTTATATCTAATAAAATCACTAATTTTGCAGAATAATTTAAATTAAAAAACATGCAAGACGGAATTTACGCAAAATTTAATACGCCAAAAGGAAGTATTTTAGTGAAATTAACGCACGATAAAACTCCAGGAACTGTTGGAAACTTTGTTGGTTTAGCTGAAGGTCAGTTAGAGAATACTGCAAAACCAATGGGAACACCATATTATAACGGATTGAAATTTCACCGTGTTATTCCAGATTTCATGATTCAAGGTGGTTGTCCACAAGGAACAGGAACAGGTGATGCAGGTTATAAATTTGATGATGAATTTCACCCTGAATTAAAACACGATAGACCAGGAGTATTGTCTATGGCAAATGCTGGTCCTGGAACTAATGGTTCTCAATTTTTTATTACACATATACCAACAGATTGGTTAGATGGTAAGCATACTGTTTTTGGTCATGTTGTTGAAGGACAGGATGTTGTTGATGCGGTTGCTCAAGGCGATGCAATTGAATCAATCGAAATTGTAAGAGTAGGAGCAGAAGCTGAAAAATGGAATGCTATTGAAGCATTTAGAACTTTTGAAGGTTCTCGTGAAAAAAGGTTAGCAGAGCAAAAAAAGCAAGCAGCAGAAGCTTTAGAGAAATTAGCAGCTGGTTTTGATACTACAGAAAGTGGTTTACGTTATAAAATGATTCAAAAAGGTGCTGGTAAACAAGCAGAAAAAGGGAAAACAGTTTCTGTACATTACCAAGGTGCTTTAGAAAACGGACAGGTGTTTGATTCTTCATACAAAAGAAAACAACCTATTGATTTTAAATTAGGTGCAGGACAAGTTATTGAAGGTTGGGACGAAGGTATTGCCTTGTTACAAGTTGGAGATAAAGCTCGTTTTGTGATTCCATCATATTTAGGGTATGGTTCTAGAGGTGCTGGAGGAGTTATTCCACCAGATGCGACTTTAGTTTTTGACGTTGAATTAATGGATGTTAAATAAGATAAGTGTTAATTAGTTTTTAAAATATATAAAAATCCTGAAAGTTTCTTTCGGGATTTTTCTTTTTTACTATATTTACTTCAAATACTTTATACTATGAAAAAATATATTTTAATTGGCATTTTAGGACTAATTTTTGTTGCTTGTACAGCTAAGAAAGCGGTGGTGGTAGAAGAAGTTGTAGATATGACTAATTTTACTCCTGAATTAGTTCAAGGAAAAACTATTTATGAAGCAAAGTGTGGTAAATGTCACGATTTACCAAGACCAGCAGCATATACAAAAGATAAATGGACGCCAATTATGAATAGTATGGCTAAAAAAGCTAAAATTTCTGATGAGGATAGAGAATTGGTGTATAATTATGTTACGATGAATCTATAGTGTTTTTGGCTCATTTTTTGATTTAAATTATTGAGCCAAACTTTTTTTATATGAAAAATAAACTTTCTTTATTCTTTCTTCTTTTATCTATATTCTGTTATAGTCAAGTGCCTCATTGTGGTTTTGATTTTACTTCTTATTTGGTTGTTTTGCCACATGAAAACGGTAATTCAACTGTTATAAACGACTTGCAAATTACTGTTGTAGATGAAAAAGGGAATGAAGTTTTAAATGTTGATAATAGCTTAAGTTGGATAAATAAAGACAAAGCACTTTTATTTGACCGAAACTATTTGATAAGCAAATCTACTGAAAAAGAACGTTGGTTCTTTCCTTATGCTAATGAGAGTTATTTTTTATCGGTGACGAATACGTTTCCTGCTGAGAATTACAGCATAAAAATTTCAGATGCAAAAGAAATCTATAAAACTCAAATTATACAATTACAGCCTTTTAATTTGTACATTTTGTGTTCTAGTGAAAATGAAAAACAATCGCGTCAATTCGGACCAAGAACCAATAGGCCTATTGAGGTTGTGATGGAGAAGAAATAGTTATGGGAAATACTATTCAAGTTAAATATAATGAACATTATAAATTGTATGTTTTATTAAAAGATTATATCCTTTTTGAGCATCTATTAATTGAAAACAAAATTGATTATTATTATAACATAGTTGAAAATTCTAACGTTAGTTCTGGAATTCGTTTTTTTATTCAAGATAAAGACAGAAGTTTAGTTAATGAATTATTAATTAAAAATGAAATAATAGCAAGTACAGAAACTATTTTACTTACAGATTATGAAGATGGAAAAAAAGTGTATAAGTTTCAATTATATACTTATTTAATAGTAATTGCGATAGTTTTATTAATCATTTTAATAGGTTCTTATTTATGAATATAAAATTATTAATATTACTATTTGGTTTAAGTTCAATTTCATTATTTTCTCAAAATAAAATAATTGAAGGTAAAATATTTGATGAAAATTTCCAGTTCTTAGAAAATGCATTTATTGAAACTACAGATGGAAAATATTACACCAAATCTAATGAAAATGGAGATTTTAAAATTATTATTCCAAGCGAGTATAATGAATTAAAAGTTCAGTTTGTAGGGCTTCATCCTTACGTTATTCATTTAGAAAATAGATGTTTTATTAATGTAATTTTATTAAATCATTTTTTAATTGAATTTAAAACTTTAAAAGAAGAAGATAAATTCTATTCTAAAAGAAGAAAGAGAGTAAATAGAAAGTTTAAAAATATCTTGAAAAATAATAAATACAGGAAAGATAGTTATTGTCTTTCAGCTAATTAAAAAGTACATAAACCAAATTTCCAACTAACATAATTTTAAAAATTAAAGACAAGGCGCTGATTTTTAAATGAAACTTTGTTTGTGCAATAATAATCAGTATCACTAATAAAGGTAAGATTAATCCAGAGAATAATCTAAGTGAATGTGTTTCTGAAAAATCATTAAAGCGATAAGAATTCACTTCATTAAAAAGTATTGATTCTTTTATAGTAACAAAATCGCCTTGTTTTATCTTTTTTGCAAATTCTTTAGAAACTACAAACTGAACTTCTTTTGTGTTAACAGTATAGGAAATATGTGAATTTCCACCTGCATTATAATAATTTTGTCTTTCAGAATTAATAAAATAAACTTCAGTTGAAATTTCCTTTCCAGTCAATGAAAAATCAAGAATAAATATAAGCGCTAAACTATAGAATAGAATTAAAGATACTTTTTTAAGCATAACTTATTTCCACTTAATATTACAACCAATACTTGGTTTTTGTGGTTCTACTATTTTACGGTTGTAAAGCACAGCATCAATTGCATTTCGTAAATCGCTTCCACTAACAGGAATTGCGTTTGCAGGTCTTGAATCGTCCATTTGTCCGCGATAAACCAATTTATCCTGACTGTCAAACAAATAAAAATCGGGTGTACAAGCAGCATCATATGCTTTTGCTACTTCTTGAGTTTCATCGTATAAATAAGGAAATTCTATTTTGTTTTCTAAAGCAAAATCAGCCATTTTATCTGGAGCATCTTGCGGATAATTTATAATATCATTACTTGAAATGGCAACTACTCCTATTCCTTGAACTCTATAATCGTTAGCAATCATAACAATTTCATCAATTACATGAACCACAAACGGACAATGATTGCAAATAAACATGACCAAAGTTCCTTTATGTCCTTTGCATTCTTCAAAATTAAAATTGGTATTAAAATTAGATGCTGGTAATAAAAAATCGGGTGCTTTTGTACCAAGAGGCAACATGTTTGAAGGAGTTTGAGCCATTTTGAATAAGAGTTTAGAAATTAAATTTCAGAAGTTATTGACCTCTTGTTATTATACGTTAGTAAATGAATAATGTTACAAAATGATTGAAAATTCTTAAATTTGAAAAAAAAAAATGAAAGTTGAAATAAATTGGACTGATTTTGAAAAAGTTGAAATGCGTGTTGGAACCATTATAGAGGTCAATGATTTTCCAGAAGCGAGAAACCCTGCCTATCAGTTAAAAATTGATTTTGGTGCAGAAATAGGTGTTTTAAAATCATCTGCACAAATTACCAAACGCTATACTAAAGAAGATTTATTCAACACGCAAATTGTAGCGGTTGTAAATTTTCCAAAGAAACAAATAGGGAAATTTATGAGTGAGTGTTTGGTTCTTGGTGCAATGGGAAATGAAAATGACATTGTGTTGCTTTCGCCTCATTTTAAAGTGGAAAACGGATTAAGAATTGGATAATAAAAAAGCCCTGAAAATTTCAGGGCTTTTTTATTATATAACACTTTAATATTAAATATCGTCAAAACTAATGTCAGTAAAATTGCTTGTTGAAACGTTTTCAGTAGCTTCATTTTCATATACTTCTTTTTTGAAGTCTTTTTGGTGTCTTTCAGAAATTACTTCTTCTCCTTTATGATCTACAACAAATGAAGTCATTTCGTCTAAAATTTCTTGAAAAGCAGCAAAATCTTCCTTGTATAAGTAAATTTTATGCTTTTTAAAATGATAAGAACCGTCTTCTTCAGTAAACTTTTTACTTTCAGTAATAGTTATGTAATAATCATCAGCCTTAGTAGCTCTAACATCAAAAAAATAAGTTCTTCTTCCTGCCCTTAATACTTTAGAAAAGATATCTTCTTTATCTAACATTTCTTTTTCATTCATAATCTTTCGAATCTATTATTGGTTTTTATAGAAATCAAAAATCTAAAAAAAAAAGGTATAAAACAATTAATTAACAATTTCTTTTTCTGAAAGTTGTTTGTTGTATAAATCTTTATAGTAGCCTTCTTGCTCGAGTAATTGATTATGAGTACCTTGTTGTATAATTTGTCCTTCGTCGAGTATAATAATTTTAGTAGCATTTTTAGCAGAAGATACTCTATGACTGACAAGAATTGTAGTTTTGTTTTTACAATATTTTGTTAAACTATTTAAAATTGCTTCTTCCGTTTCTGTATCTACAGCGCTTAAACAATCGTCTAATAATAAAATAGGCGCATTTTTTATTAACGCTCTAGCAATTGAAACCCTTTGTTTTTGCCCACCAGATAAAGTAATTCCTCGTTCTCCTAAAATAGTATCGTATTGATTGGTGAAATTAATTATATTGTTGTGAACAACTGCTTTTTTAGCTGCATCTATTACTTCATCATCAGTTGCATTTTCATTACCAAATTTAATATTGTTCTTTATAGTGTCTGAAAATAAAAATGCGTCTTGAGGAACAACGCTAATGTTGTTTCTTAAATCGTTAAGATTAACATCTTGAATTAATTTGTTGTCAATTAAAATAGAACCTTTTGTAACATCATACATTCTACTTACTAGCGTAAGAATTGATGATTTTCCAGATCCAGTTTTTCCAAGAATTGCAAGTGTTTCACCTGGGTTTATTTTAAAAGAAATATTTTTTAAAGCAGTTATATTTGTATCATCATAGGTAAAAGTTACATTCTTGAATTCAATTTTACCAACTATTTCATCATGTTGAGATGAAGTGTTTTGAATTGAAGGTGTAATTTTTAAAAACTCATTTAATCTTTTTTGAGATGCTTCTGCTTCTTGTACTAATGAAGAAACCCAACCTAAAGAAGCTACAGGCCAAGTTAACATGTTGATGTATAAAATAAACTGTGCGATAACACCAATACTTTCAATTTTACCATCAATATACATAGTTCCACCTACATAAATGACTACTAAATTGCTCAACCCAATAAGTAATATCATCAATGGTCCAAATAATGAGTTTACTTTAACCAAAGACATTGATTTATTTTTGCTTTCATGCGTTAAAGCTTCAAACTCTTTTTCTTTTTCTTTTTCAATTGCATAAGCTTTAATTACTCTTATTCCAGAAAATATTTCTTGTGCAAATGATGATAATGTAGAAAGGTTTTTTTGAAATTCACTACTTCGTTTATGTATTTCAGAGCTAATTTTGAAAACACCATACGATAAAAGTGGTAAAGGCAATAAAGAGTATAAAGTTAATTCAGGAGAAATATTATACATATATATAATAACAACTGTAAAACGGATGAATGTATTTAAAGAATACATTACAGCTGGCCCCACGTACATTCTCACTTTTCCTACATCTTCACTTATTCTACTCATTAAATCACCTGTTCTATTTTGTTTATAGAAACTTTGAGATAATTTTTGATAATGATTGTAAACTTCGTTTTTTAAATCAAATTCAATGAATCTCGACATAACAATAAGGGTTTGTCTCATTAAAAAAGTTAAAAAACCAGCAATAATTGTAGTTACGAGTATAAGAATAACGTTATAGAACAATTCTTTTTTTACTAATGCTAAAGAAATATTTTCTTGCTTAGTAAATTCTTCAATGGTCTTTATAGAATTTCCAATTAATTCAGGAGTGAATAAAGAAAATATTTGTGCGACAATTGTAATAATAATACCAAGAAAAAAACGGTATTTATATTTGATAAAATATTTGTTTAAATATTGTAATTCTTTCATTTTAAATTTTAAAAAAGTAATTATTTTTTATTTAAAAACAATTTTACATGCTTTATTGCTAATTTATGTATTCACTTAAAATCAACTGTTTAATTGTCAAATTATTAAAATAAAGATAAAATTTTCAATCATTTTGATTTTATTCGTAATATTGCGAATAATTTTTGAATATAACACAACACAATCAAACTCAATATGACATCAGAATTAGTACAAGCAAACGAATTGCATAAAGTTGATCCTGTTTTTGGTCAAGTTTCATTTGACGGACACGAACAAGTTGTTTTTTGTAACGACAAAGATACAGGTTTAAAAGCAATAATTGGTATTCATAACACAGTTTTAGGCCCAGCTCTTGGTGGAACTAGAATGTGGAATTACACAAACGAATGGGAAGCCTTAAACGACGTATTACGTTTGTCTAGAGGTATGTCTTATAAAAACTCTATTTCAGGTTTAAATTTAGGTGGAGGTAAGGCTGTTATCATTGGTGATGCTAAGACACAAAAAACACCTGAATTAATGACTCGTTTTGGACAGTTTGTTGATTCATTATCTGGAAAATACATTACTGCTGAAGATGTGGGAATGGAAACAAAAGATATGGATATTGTTAGCGAAGTTACAAAACACGTAGCTGGAATATCAGTTGAAAAAGGAGGTTCAGGTAATCCTTCTCCAGTAACCGCTTATGGTGTTTTTGTAGGGATGAAAGCAGCAGCTAAATATCAATTTGGTTCAGACAATTTAGAAGGTAAAAAAGTATTAGTACAAGGAATTGGTCACGTTGGTGAAGTGTTGGTTCAGCATTTAACTGAAAGTGGCGCAATTGTTACCATTGCAGACCTTAATCAAGATAGATTAAATGAAGTTGGATCTAAATATGGAGCTAAAATTTATACAGGCTCAGATTTATATTCAGCAGATGTTGATATTTACGCTCCTTGTGCTTTAGGTGCAACTATTAACGATGAAACAATTAATAGAATTCAAGCTAAAATTATAGCAGGAGCTGCAAATAACCAATTAGCAAATGAAGTTACTCATGGTAAATTATTAAAAGAAAAAGGAATTTTATATGCTCCTGATTTTTTAA
>PKEA01000041.1 GCA_002862805.1 Flavobacteriaceae bacterium
ATTGAAACCGGTTATGATTACAGAAACTATAATGACAAAGGTGTTTTTGTAAATAGATCTCCAATTCCTGCAAACGGAGTTGATGTAGGTTGCATTCAAGGAGATTGTATGAACGGTTATGGAGTAATTAATAAAGACAATAACTTCTTTGCTGGAAATTTTGTAAATGGAAAACTAGAAGGAGTTGCGATGCTGTATAGAACTCAAGAACAGAAAATTATTTATTGCGAAATGAAGAATGGTGTTTTTGATGGTGTTACAATTGTTTTAGATTTTAATGGAACCGTAAGTATGTATACTTTTTCTCCACAAAAACAAGGTCAAGCAATCATTAGATCAAAGGACCTTAAATACAACGGATATATGTTTAAAGATAACGAAGAAATAGCAAAATTTTAATATAAATTAGTAATGTTTAAAACGTTGTTTCAAAATCAGTCTATTATTAGTAATTCTGTTTTTTTACAGTCTGTTTTCTTAATAGCACTTTTGGTATTGGGAAAGGCTGATCCTATGGCAATTGTTTTTGCATATATTTTTGAAACGGTTATAATAGGTCTTATTCATGTTCTTAAATTGTTTTATGTAGTTGCCTATAATGATCCTGAAAAAGGAAAATCTAAAATTATAGATTATTGCTCAATTCCTTTTTTCTTAATCCATTATGGAGCATTTGTAGGAATTCAAAGTATAATTATATATACTGGTTTTGCCATAAATGACGATCGCTTTTCTACTTCATTAAGTTTTTCTAATTTTATTGATATACTTAACTTAGAAGGTTTTAATATGGTTGTTTTTTCAATAATTGTAAGCCATTTGTTTTCCTTCTATTTTTATTTTCTAAAAGAAAAAAAATATAAAAATGAAAATTTAGGAGCTTATATGGTTAAACCATATTTGCGTATTTTTATACAGCAATTTTTAGCAATTATACCTTTCTTTTTTTTAATTTTCATGGATTCTGTTAGTGTTTTAGCCGCTGTTTTGTTAATAATAATGCGAACCATTTTAGACTTTTATCTAGCTACAATTGCTAAAAACCCAGACAAAATAAATAAACTAGCTAAACGCATAATTAGTAAAAACAAACCTGAAGAATTATCTGATATAGAACAATCTTTAAAAGTCTTTTTTGAAGAATAATCAAATTTAAAATAATTATTATGAATTTCTTATTACTTTTCTTAATTTTAATGATACCTGTTTCCATTTTTTGGCATCTTAATTTGATTAAAAAAGAGACTTTTCTTCATTCGGTTGTTGTTGAAGAGTTAGAAAATAAATTTCAATTTGAGTTAATTAAACAAACTAGTATTCAAAATAAAGATAAAGTTAACCATAGAAATAAAATCGATTTTAAATTATCTATTATAAAACAACAAGTTGAGTTGTTAGCGGCAATTTCAAATCAAATCGAAAATTAAATGAAAATAGCAATCGTAGACGATAATAGTTTTTTAATTTCTTCTATTAAAGAAAAGTTGTCTTTTTTTGAAGAAATTCAAGTAAAATTTACTGCTTCAAATGGATCTGAATTAATCGAAAAACTTGAAAAAAACAGTAATATTGATGCAATTTTAATGGATATTGAAATGCCAATAATGAATGGTATTGAAGCAACTTTAGCAACAAAACAAAAATATCCTCAAATAAAAATTATAATGCTCACTGTTTTCGATAACGATGAAAACATTTTCAATGCAATTAAGGCTGGAGCTGACGGGTATTTATTAAAAGACGTAAATCCTCATACTTTATTTGGCGGTATAGTTGAAACTTTAAATGGAGGAGCAGCAATGAATCCTTCCATAGCGTTAAAAACATTAAAATTACTGCGTAATCCTGTTAGTTTTGAAGATATTGCTAAAGAAGAAATTAACTTAACATCAAGAGAGATCGATGTTTTAGAGCAATTAGCTCAAGGTTTAAGCTATACAGTTATTGCAGAAAATTTATTTCTTTCTCCATCAACAGTTAGAAAACATATAGAAAATATTTATTCAAAATTACAAGTGCATTCAAAATTGGAAGCCGTTCAAAAAGCAAAACGAAATAATTTAATCTAACCCAAATTAAAATAAGGACTATGAAATATAACTACATTTTAATGTTGTTTCTCTTATTAACAACAAAAGCAATTTCTCAGAAAGTTCTTTTAAATGAAAATTTTGAAAAAGACAACCAAAACTGGACGTATGATAAAGACGGCTTTAAAGTTTACTTTGAAAAAGGAGGAATGGTTTTAGAGAATGATCATGAAAAAAGCACAAAATGGAAATTATTCGATTTAGATAAGGGTCTTGATAATGTTGATTTTGATATTGAAACAACTATTTCACTTGTTAAATCTAATTCTGAGTACTCTGCATATGGATTTGTATGGGCTTGTTATAATGATAATTCTAATTATCATGTTGTGAATTTAAATGGTAATAAAAAAAACCAGATCTATTGGTACTACAATAAAAAATTTACTTATGATTTAAATTGGGTTGAAAACAAGAACATAAGTAAAAAAGAAAATAAAATTAAAATAAGTAAAAGAGCTCAAAATATAACTATTTATATTAATGGGGAAAAGGTTGTAAAAACAAATAATACTTCTTATTATGGAGATGATTTTGGTTTTATTGTAGATCCAAAAACAACAATGAAGGTTACTAACCTTAAAATTACAGAATTTCCTCTTTCTATTGATGTTGTAGAAACGTTTGATCCAAATTTAAAAATGGAAAAAATGCAGGAAAGTATTTCTTCAAAAGAATATGAAGAAACAAATCCAATAATATCTGCCGATGGTAAAATTTTATATGTTGTTCGAAAAGATTGTAAGTTGAATGTTGAGACAGAAGAAGATGATATATGGTATTCAACAAAAGACAATAACGGAAAATGGAGCGAATTAAAAAATATAGGAAGACCATTAAATAATAAAGGCAATAATTTTACAATATCCACTTCACCTGATAATAATGCTATATTAGTTGGTAATAAATATGCTGCAGATGGAATAAATACAGCAGGTTCTGGTGTTTCAATTTCTTATAAAACAGCAAATGGATGGGAAATTCCTAAAGCGCTTGAAATTAAAGATTATAAGAACACTAGTGAATACGTTGGGTATTATATGTCAAGCGATAATAAACATTTATTAATGGCTGTTCAAAGAGAAGAATGCGTAGGGCTTAAAGACTTGTTTGTTAGTTTTCTTGAAACCGATGGTACATGGTCTAAACCTGTCCACTTAGGGAATATTATTAACTCAGATGATGAAGAAGCAAATCCGTTTTTAGCTTCTGATGGTAAAACGTTATATTTTTCTTCAAAAGGACACCCAGGTTATGGAGGTTATGATTTATTTGTATCTAAACGTTTAGATGATACTTGGAAAAATTGGTCAAAACCAAAAAATTTAGGAAATATTATTAATTCTGCCGATTCAGAGTTAAGTATGTTTTTATCTGCAAAAGGAGATAAGGCTTATGTAGCAAAGGATGATGATATTTGGGAAATTGATAATACTGTAAAACAAGACCCAGTTGCTTTAATTAAAGGAAACGTATATGATAATAAAACTAAAAAAATATTATATACATCAATTGTTTATAATGACTTAAAGACAAATAAAGAGCTTGGAAAAGCAATTTCAGACCCCACAACGGGTTCATATAGTATTGTTTTGCCTTTTGGTCAGCGATATAGTTTTATGGCTGAAAAAGAAGGGTATTATGCAGTAACAGAAAATGTTGATTTATCTAACTTAAGTGAATACAAAGAAATTACAGTCAATTTATATTTAAACCCAATTGAAAAAGGTCAAACTATTCGTTTAAATAATATTTTCTTCGATTCTGGTAAATACGATTTGCTTTCTGAATCAAATGCAGAATTAGAAAAATTATTGAAAGTATTAAAAGATAATAAACAATTAACTATTGAAATAGCAGGCCATACAGATGCTGTAGGAGCAGATAATGCTAATTTAGCTCTTTCAAATAATAGAGCAAACGCAGTTATGAACTTTCTACTTTCTAAAGGTATTGCTAAAGAAAGATTAACTGCAAAAGGTTATGGTGAAACTAAATTCATTGCAACAAATGATACTGAAGAAGGGAAACAACAAAATAGAAGAGTAGAATTTTTAATTGTAGAAATGTAGTTTTTTAGTTTCAAGCATTTTCTTTAGTATCTTAGCTGTAAATTTTAAAAATGAATTTGTCTAACAATATTTCAGAAGTAAGAAAATGGATTGTTATTGTGCTAATAAGTTTAGTACTATTCTTAGGATATCAATATTTTACTTCCAATAAAAATAGCTCAAGTATAGAGTATGATACACTTCTAATTCAACAAGAAATCAAAAATGTTGGAAAATTAGTTGTAACGGAAGGTCATTTTGCTGAAGTAATGACTTATAAAGATAAAAGAGAGACATATATTCCTGGGCTTTCATTCGACAAAAAAGCAATTGTGATTATCAATGCAGATGTTACTGTAGGTTTTGATTTAAGCTTAGTTCAATATGATGTAGATGAAGAAAAGAAAACAGTTACTATATTAAGTATTCCAAAAGAAGAAATTAAAATTAGTCCAGACATTAAGTATTATGACATAGAATCTAGCAGTTTTAATGAATTCTCTCCTTCAGATTATAATAAAATTAGTAAAATAGCAAAGATAAATTTAACTAAGAAAATTGAAAAATCATCTTTAAAATCAAATGCAAAAAATAGATTGATGTCGGAATTATCAAAAATGCTTATAGTAACTAATACTTTAGGTTGGACATTAATATATAATGGCGAAACTATAAATGATAAAAATAAATTTAAATTATAAAAAAAGCCCTGCACATGCAGGGCTTTTTTTATAATTTATTTTGTAAGCTTGTCCAGCCACCACCGTTTACACAGTCAATTCCATTTTGTTTTAGAATTGAAGTAGCTTGAGAACTTCTCATACCAGAACGGCAACAAGCAATTACAGGCTTGTTCCATTTTTTAATTTCTGAGATTTTACCATTTAAAACTTGTAATGCAATATTTTTAGAGCCTTTTATATGACCTTCTTTGTATTCTTCTGTAGTTCTAACGTCTAAAATAATAGCTCCTTTTTGAACATATTCTTGAATATCATTTGCTTTGTTCCCAAAACCTAATAAATCTAAAATTCCCATGTTGTTTTAATTTTTAACAAAGATAAAGCGATGTAAGGTTTCAATTAGTAACAAAAGTTACACTAAACTTTTTCAGTTTCTAAAATTAACCCTAAACCATTAGTAATAAGTTTTTTAACCTCTGGTCTGCTGGATTTTAAATTATTTAAATGAGCAATAACATCATCTAGTAAAGAATTGTTATTGGCTTTTTTACATAATTCAGCAATTTCTACTGATAGCAACCAATCATTTGGATGATTTACTTTTACTTTATCAAAAATGGAGTTTAATGTTAAATTTGAAATTTTATTCTCTCTTATTTCCCTAACCGTTTTATATAAACCTTCTAGTTCATTTCTTGCATCAGAAAAATTAGGTTTAATTGTAGTTGATGAAGGTACATGAGTTATTAAATCAAAACTATTAACATCGGCTGGTCCAGAATAAGCAGAAATTACTTCTTTACCAACAGCCATATCATAAATTCCCCATTCTGGAGCAAATAATAAAGTTTCTCCTTGGGTAACGGTACAATTTTTAAATTTGATTAATAAAATTTTTCCATGTAAATTTCTGGTTCCAGTTACAATTTCTCCACTTACTTTTATATTACCTTCAAATTCTAATGTAACTACTCTTTCTTCATAAATATTATAAGCTTCCAAGTCTCTAGGACTCATGTCTTCTATTGCAATATTTATTCCTTTTAATTTTCCAATTGGAGAGCCAAAACCTTCAGCATGATATTCTGTACCGTGACTTACTAATTCTTTTTCTCTGTAAGCTAATGCAGTTTTGCCTGTAGTTTGAATATATACTGGTTTTCCTTCAAATTCAATAACATTTGTAAAGTTACCTGATATTTGTAGGCCTGTGCTTAATTCTATTGTTCCTAGACTTTTAGAGTCGACTAATTTTTTAACAGATGATAAACCTCCCTTTCTAATAGCCATTTTATTTGCAAACTCTTCAAGAACAGAGCTTAAGTGAGCAAAGTTAGATGTAACATATAGTTGTGGTTGAGGTTTAGTAATGTCAAAACTTTGTTGTGCAGCTGAAATGTCATAAGGTAATTTTTTTACATTGTCAGTCATGCACCATTCGCTTTCTCCAATTGAAGAAAGTAACCCGGCGCCATAAATTTTCGGATTTTCTACTGTTCCAATTAATCCATACTCAACTGTCCACCAATGAAGATTTCTTATTTGCGCCATTTCAGATAATTCTCCCATATTGTTTTGGAGATGTTCTACTTGCGCTTCAGCTTTGTCAATTTCTTCTTGCGGAGTGCCTTCTGCTTCTTTTAAAATGGATAATAATCGAATGGCTTCATACATTTCATAATCATGTGATGACGAAATGGCTTTACATCCAATTTCTCCAAATCTTCGCAAATATTCAGCATATTCAGGATTAGCAATAATAGGAGCGTGGCCAGCGCCTTCATGAATGATATCTGGAGCAGGAGTATATTCTATGTGTTCTAATTGACGAATATCGGAAGCAATAACTAAAACATTATACGCTTGAAACTCCATAAATGCATTAGGCGGAATAAAACCGTCTACGGCTACTGCAGCCCAGCCAATTTCTTTTAAAATTCGATTCATTCCATACATGTTTGGAATATTATCAATCTCTAATCCGGTTTTTTGTAAACCTTCTAAATAAGAATTGTGAGCAACTTTTGAAAGATAATCTACATTTTTACGCATTACATAACGCCAAACTGCTTGATTAATAGGAGTGTAATCGCTATAATCTTGTGGCTTAATAAATTGTTTTAGATGACCTGGAAGTCTTTCTATTAATGGATTACTTTCAATTGTTGAATTCATAATATAACGGTGTTGCTTGATGTTGTAAAAATACGAAATGTTTAGAGAGATTACAATGTAATTTTAATCAGTCTTTTTTATATTTTTTCAGCTTCGAGTGTTTTATTTTTGTTGACTCTATTTTTTAGGATTTTTACATATTGTAAACCTTCTTTAATATTAAATTCTGAATAGGATTTAGAAGCCCAATTTATAGCAGCATCTAGATCACCATTAATTTCGCTTATTATTGCCATGTTATAGTAAGCTCTTCCTGCAATTTTAGAATCTCTATTTAAGGTTTCTTTTTTCCAAAGCTCACCAGCTCCATACCAATCTCCAGTTTGAGCTTTTCTTTGTGCGATTTTGAAGTTGTTGTTCCCTTTTACAAAATATAAACGTCTTTCTCTTATTGTGTAAGGAAGTAATTGATTGCCATATTGAAGCCCATTGTTTTTACTTATTCTGTTTACTTCATCTTTTCTATTCGCTATGGTTTCATAAGCTTTTACTGGATTTATACCGTTTCCAGAGACTATGAAGTTGTTTGATGTAGTATATTGGTCTGAAACCTGTTTGTTTACGTTGTCATAAAGTCTCCAACCCGTTTTTATTAAAGTGTTGATGGTAACTTGATGCTCTAGTACTGGAATTTTAATACCAAAAGCATTCACTTTTTGATTTGTTATCGTCTTATAATTAATTGTAGCATCTGTATCATAAAATGAAAGCTCGTAAAGTGCTTCAATGTTATATTTAGAGCATATTTTAGTAATATCTTCATTGTTTAATAAAGGCGAAAATCGGTCGATTCCATATTCTTTAAAAATAAGGCTATCAATTTGAATAATATTTTCGAATCGACTATTGTTTTTTAAGGACTGTTGTAATCCTTTTAAAGATTCTTCGGCTCCATTATTATCTAAATTCTTTTCTTCAGCTGTGAGAATTTTATCTAGAATATCAAATTTATTGTATTTAATTGAGGGTTGACTTCTATTGAGAATTCCAATATTTTTTACATCTTTAGAAAGATAAACGGTTGAGGGTTGTTTAACACTAAGTGTTAATGTACTAGATGCGCTACAAGACGCTAATAATATTGAAGTTAAAAAAAGTAATAATATGTATTTTTTTTCCATGATAAATTATTTAATAAAAAAACCGTAACATTTCGCTACGGTTATAAATTTAGATTTTATTTTATTTCAGGAGGATATTGTTCTAATATCTTACTCACAAAAGTATAAATGCGTTCGTCTTTTTTGTTCGTGTCTTTGGTTAAATTTCCACTACCTTCACCTTGCCAAACTAATTCTTTTGTTTTAGCATCAATTAAATCAATGTACAAAACACCTTCTGGAGTTGTTGAAATATTAGTGTAGTTCATACCCCAAAAAGGGTTCCATCCCCATCCAAAACCATATGAGTTATAGATGTCTACGCGTTCTTTTTCTTTAGTAAAAATACTAATTAGTAAATCCGGATTAGCATCTTTTGTAAATCCTTTAGTAGTCATGACTTCGTCAATAGAGCGTAAAATTCTCTTCTTGTCTAAATCAGAAATTTCAACTTTATCGACACCGCTTTTCAAAAAAGCATAAGTCTTGTAATTGTTAAAATTCACTTTTTTATCATAATCAGAATTCACTCGTACAGAACTACAAGAAGCCAAAATAAATAAGGCTAGTAAGGGTAATAGTTTAATTGTTTTCATAGTTTTTGATTTTTTAATTGTTCGATTTTTTTAATTGTTCAATTAATCGAGTCATCTAACAATTGAATCATCTATTTTTCGAACAACATGTCATCTACTATATTAGGGATGGTAACTTTTAATAAAGGTTGCGTTTCCATTGCTCTTTTTATAGCAAATACTGCTCCTTCATTTCTAGCCCAACTTCTTCTTGATATTCCGTTATTTACATCCCAAAAAAGCATTGACGCTAAGCGTTTTGATGCCTCTTTACTACCATCAAGAACCATACCAAATCCACCATTTATAACTTCACCCCAGCCAACTCCGCCACCGTTATGTATTGAAACCCAGGTAGCTCCTCTAAAACTATCTCCTATAACATTATGAATTGCCATGTCTGCCGTAAAGCGAGATCCATCATAAATGTTTGAAGTTTCTCTATATGGCGAATCGGTTCCAGAAACATCATGATGATCCCTTCCTAAAACTACATAACCAATTTCCCCTTTGGCAATGGCCTGGTTGAAAGCTTCTGCAATTTTAACTCTTCCTTCTGCATCAGCATATAAAATTCGAGCTTGTGAACCTACAACCAATTTATTTTCTTGCGCACCTTTAATCCATTGGATATTATCGGCCATTTGTTGTTGAATTTCTTCAGGAGAATTTCTTTTCATTTCTTCTAAAACATCACAAGCAATTTGATCTGTTTTCGCTAAATCTTCAGGGTTTCCTGAAGCACAAACCCAACGGAATGGTCCAAATCCATAATCAAAACACATAGGTCCCATAATGTCTTGTACATAACTTGGGTATTTAAATTCTCTTCCTAAAGTCGGGTTTTCCGACATTACATCGGCTCCAGCACGAGAAGCTTCAAGTAAAAATGCATTTCCATAATCGAAAAAATAAGTGCCTTTTGCAGTATGTTTATTAATAGCTGCTGCATGCTGACGAAGTGTTCTTTGAACTTCTTTTTTAAATTGTGCTGGATTATTAGCCATCATTTCATTGGCTTCTTCAAACGATAATTGAGTAGGGTAGTAGCCACCTGCCCAAGGATTATGCAATGAAGTTTGGTCTGAACCTAAATCGATATGTAAGTTTTCAGCATCGAATCTTTCCCAAACATCAACCACATTTCCTAAATAAGCGATAGAAATAACTTCTTTGTTGTCCAATGCTTTACGAACACGAGCAACTAATAAATTAATGTCTTCAACAATTTCATTAATCCATCCTTGTTCGTGGCGAATTTTTGTGATTTTAGGATTTACTTCTGCACAAACTGTTACACAACCTGCAATATTTCCTGCTTTTGGCTGAGCGCCACTCATTCCGCCTAAACCAGAAGTTACAAATAAACCACCTGAAGGCGATTTTTTAATTTTTCTAAATCCGTTTAAAACGGTAATGGTAGTTCCATGTACAATTCCTTGTGGGCCAATGTACATATAACTTCCTGCAGTCATTTGTCCGTATTGAGAAACGCCTAAAGCATTCATTTTTTCCCAATCGTCTGGTTTTGAGTAATTCGGGATAACCATTCCATTTGTTACTACAACTCTTGGCGCTGCTGCATGCGATGGAAATAATCCCATAGGATGCCCAGAATACATAGTCAAGGTTTGCTCGTCTGTCATTTCAGACAAATATTGCATAGTTAATAGATATTGTGCCCAGTTTTGAAATACTGCGCCATTTCCACCATAAGTAATTAACTCATGTGGATGTTGTGCCACAGCATAATCCAAATTATTTTGAATCATGAGCATAATTGCTTTTGCTTGCTCGCTTTTTCCTGGATATTCTGAAATAGGTCGTGCTTTCATTTCGTAATCTGGACGAAAACGATACATATAAATACGCCCGTATTTTTCTAGCTCTTCCTTAAATTCTGGAATTAACTCTGCATGATGTTTAGCTTCAAAATAACGAAGTGCATTTTTTAAAGCTAATATTTTTTCTTCTTCGGTTAGAATTTCTTTACGCTTTGGCGCATGATTAATAGCTAACTCGTATGGTTTTATTTGGGGTAAAACAGAAGGAATACCTTGCTGTATTTGTTCTTTAAAAGTCATTTTTTGTGTGTTTAGAAATTCGTGAATGTAACTTTGTTTTGCGTGAGGGATGGGAGCGAGCTACCGTGTAGCACGTACAGCCCGACCGTAATGAAATGGAGGGCACGCCCAATAAAAACTAGGGATAACGAATATCTGCCCTGTGGTAGGACTTATAAATTTTAATTCTATATCGAAACAACTGAATGTCCATTTTTTCTTATAAATTTTACTCTTTACTAATCCCTTTTAATAGTTCCCGTTTTTTTATCGTATCCATAAGGACAATGGCGGCAACCACTTTTACAACAATATCCTCTTTTTAGATGATATACTTCTGTGAAGCATTTATATCCTTCGGGTGTGTAATAGAAATCTTCACCTTCTTTTAAATTATTTGGATTTAATTGTTCATTCATAATTACAAATCGACTTAATGTGAGTCGTTTTTAAATTTACTTCAAAAATAAATATTTTAATTAAGATTACTTCTTTACTTTGGTTAAATGTTGAAGTTAAGAAGAAATTTAGCAACTTTGTACTCATGATTGTACTCGTTTTAAAATATTTATTACCAAAAGGATATAGGGGAATTTCTTTATTCCCGTTTATTGTTTTTTCAGATAAAAATTCTAAGCATAATTTAGTTTTACTGAATCATGAAAAAATTCATATTAGGCAACAATTAGAATTGTTGGTCGTCCCTTTTTATATTTGGTACGCAATGGAGTTTATGGTTAGATATTTTCAATATAAAAATTGGAATTTGGCGTATCGAAACATTTCGTTTGAACGAGAAGCGTATGCAAATGAAAAAGACCTTAACTATTTAAAGAAAAGGTCTTTTTGGAAATTTTATAAATTTTTGTAGAAATTATTTTTTTTCAGTTTCTACTTTTTTGTCTTCTGCTTTTTTAGCTTCGTGAACTGTTGTTTTAATTCTTTCTATAGCTCCTGGAGCAAGTGGTAATCTTACATCAGCATTTTTAGATAAAACATTTCCATCTTTATCAGTTCTATCGGCTCTTGTAGCAATAATTTGATAACTAAAACTCACGTTGCTATTCCCATTTTGTAATTCTTTTACTGTAAACCCTTTTGAAGATTTTTCAGTAACATAAACACCATTACAATCACCTTCTAATTGTATAAATACTTTTAAAGGGTGTTTTTCGTTTATTACAATGTTTTTAGCAAGAATAGGGTCTATGTTAATTTGTGCTTTTCCGTTTACTAATTTACCTACTCCATAATCTTGAAACAACATTTCTGGTGCTTCTGGCGCAAACATAATGTGTTTGTTTTCTCCTTCACCATCTATAATTGTAGAAACCGTACCATTTCCTAAAATTTTATAATTTGTACTTCCCCATCTTGCTCCTACATATGCGAAATCTCCCGTATTCCCATTTCCATTATCATCAGCACCAGTATTTGGTGTTGAAGCAGTATTGTCTTGTCCTCCTGAGAAATAACCTCCAAAATAGATGTTTCCTCCAACAAAGTTATCGTCTCTTCCTGCTAGCATTGCAAGAGGACTGTTAGAATCACTAGTAGATAAATCATTGTCCATATCATAAGAAAAATACCCACCATATCTTTGAGCTCCTACAGTTCCTGTAGACATTCCGTAAATTCCTATTGTTCCTGTACCTGCTACTCCTTGAGCTTGAGCTGTTAAAGTAGAATAGCTTGTTCCATTTGCAAGACCTACAACACCTGTTCCTGTAGTTCCAGCTGATTGACCTACTGTTCCTACTCCACTAGTAGTGTTTGAGTTGTAACCATAAGCTCCCCAGCCTCCTGTATCATTATTATTTGCATATAAACCTACTCCTCCAGCACCTTGTGATCTACCGTATATACCTGTACCTCCATCTACAAAAGAATATCCTACAAGCGCATAAATTCCTGCAGTGCTTGAACCTGAAAAAAATTGTGCCCAAGTTTGATCTAAAGCATTAATACCATATCTCCCTGTATCTCCAAAACGTGCTCTTTCGGTACCATTAGTATGAAACCTTAAGCCTTGAGGGTCTGTAGTTCCTAAGAAATTAGTGCCCGCAGTTGTACCGCTATTACCAGCTAAAGACCAGTCTAAACCGCCTGGAGAACCTGCAAAGGCAATCCATCGTGTCCCATTCCAAAAATATAAACCAGGGCCTACATTGTTTGGAGAAGTACCTGCTGCTATAGTGTTGTAAACTACAGTTCCTTCAACAATGTTACCCCCTTGTGGATTAACAACAGGGGCTTGAACTATTGCAGATGTTAAAGCAACTCTTGGGGGAATTAAACCATTTGTTGTTGAGCTAATGTCTAATGCCCCTTGTGGAGTTGTAGTTCCAACTCCAACTTGTCCAGAAACTATATTGGTAAAAACACCAATAAGTAGCATTAAAATTGTCTTATTTGTTTTCATATATCTCTAATTTACTTGCGAATATATGAATATATTTTAACATTAATTACATTAATTATGTAAAAAATGTTAATAAAACAATTTGAAACATAAAAAAACTTCTTGAGTTTCAAGAAGCTTTTTTTATGTTTCAAAGAAGTAATTTGTTATTTTTCTGTTTCTATTTTTTTGACTTCTGTTTTTTTAGCTTCCATAGTGGTAGCTTTAATTCTTTCTATTGCTTTAGGAGCTATTGGAAATCGTACATCTGTATTTTTAGACAATACGTTTCCATTGCTGTCTTTTCTATCTACCCTCGAAGCTATTATTTGATAACTAAAACTTATGTTACTGTTTCCGTTTTGTAGTTCTTTTACAGTAAAACTTTCTTGTGTTTTGTTTGTTACGTATACGCCATTACAGTCTCCCTCTAATTGTATGAAAACTTTTAACGGGTGTTTTTCATTTACGACTATGTTTTTAGCAAGAATAGGGTCTATGGTTATTTTAGCTTCACCATTTGTTAGCTTTCCAATTCCGTAATCTTGAAATAAAATTTCTGGTGCTTCAGGTGCAAACATGACATGTGTGTTGTTATTTTCACCATCAACTATGGTTGAAACTACACCAGTACCTAAAATCTTATAATTTGTTCCTGACCATTGTGCGCCTACATAAGCATAGTCACCTGTGTTTCCTCCAGAGTTTGTTGTTGCGGTTGAGCTTGGAGCATTCGCTGTAGTATCTTGTCCTCCAGAAAAGTAACCTCCAAAATAGATATTTGTGCCTACATAGTTGTCATCTCTACCTGCTAAAATAGCTAGCGGGCTATTGGTGTCACTTGTTGCTAGGTTGTTGTCCATATCGTATGAGAAATAACCTCCATATCTTTGAGATCCAACTGTACCGGTAGACATTCCGTAAACACCTACAGTACCGGTTCCTGCAACTCCTTGTGCTTGTCCTACTAATGTCGAATAAGTAGTGCCGTTAGCTAAACCTACTACTCCGGTACCTGTAGTTCCAATTGAGTGCCCAACTGTTCCGGTTCCAGAAGTTGTATTACTGTTGTATCCATATGCTCCCCATCCGTCAGTGTTATCATTTGATGCATATAACCCTGTTCCACCTGTTCCTTGTGACCTTGCATTAACCCCCGTTCCGCCATTTACTGCTGAATAACCTACAACTGCAGTGACAGTATTGTCTGTAGTATAAGAAAATGTCTGAGCCCAAGTTTGTGGATTAAGATTAAATCCAACATGACCAGTATTGTCTATTCTTGCACGAATTATATCGTTCGTTTTAAAAGCTATTCCAACATTATCAGTTGTTCCTAGGAAGTCTGTACCATAAACAGTGCCGCTATTTCCGGCTAGTGACCAATCTAATCCACCTGGAGATCCTGCAAAAGCGACCCATCGTGTACCGTTCCAAAAATATAAACCGGGAGCAACATTGTTAGGTGAAGTTCCGGTTGTAGCAGTATTCCAGACAGTTGTTCCTGCTACGATTGAACCACCTTGAGGGTTAATAACCGGAGCCTCAACAATTGTGGAAGTTAGAGCAACTCTTGGTGGAATTAAACCTGTAGTTGTTGAGTTGATGTCAAGTGCTCCTTGTGGAGTTGTTGTCCCTAAGCCAACCTGAGCTAACGTTATTGAGCAGATAGATAAAGTGATTAATACTGTTAAAAAATATTTTTTTCTCATAATTATAGGTTTACTGGTTTATTAAGTAAATATACTTTTATGAGTCTTTTTTTTGTTACAGCATTTCTGTATTTTTTGTTAAATTAAAAAGCCTTGAAGTTTTTCAAGGCTTTCTAATTATATATTAAGTTTTATTTCTTTGTAAGCTCTTTTATTTGAGATGCTCTTAGATTTTCTTTTTTAGGAGTTCTTTCACCTTTTCTCTTTACTTCAATAATTTCATTCATTCTTTGTAATTTTAAAGGATTAGAAGGGACATTTGCTCCAAAATTTATTTGTTCATTTTCACTCCAAATACCATATCCACCATCAAGTTCGTCATTATGCATTAGTTTTTCTAAATTTTTATCATAGTTTTTGTCTAGTATTTCCAAAGAAACTGGTTCAAATTTAGATTTTTTCTCTGCAATTACAATCCAATTAAACTTTACATTTGATTTTCCACTATTATTTTCTTTTATTGTAAAGCCATTTTTGTCAACTGATACAATGTGAACTCCATTGTTTTCTCCTAAAGGCGTTATTGTAACAATTATTGGTTTAGATGAATCAATGATTTCAGAATAATTTTTATCAAACGATACGTATGAAGTTCCATTTGACAACGAACCAACTCCTTTATCTTGGATATCTAAATTCATAGAAGTTGAAGCGTAAGAAATAGATTTTGAGCCATCTATTTTTTTATCAAGTACTATGAATGATTCATTTGTAATATTTTTACCATGGGAGTAGTTTGCATATCTATCCCCTTTAGTAATCATTCCGTATTCGTGCCCTTTTATCCATCCTCCAACAACACCTCCATAAACTCCTATTCCAATTGAAGTATCTAAAGATGAATTTGAATTACTAGATCTTCCACCAGCAACACCATTTGCTCTTGTTGTTCCAAAAGCATATACACCATAGTCGTTTCCTACACTGTCAAAATATCCTAATGAGGCTCTCCCAAATCCAAAATCATCACCAAAAATCGCACCACTTCTTCTTGTAGCACCTCCTCGTCCAGCAACTCCGAACTTGTAGGCTCCAGTGGTTCCTCCTGTAATTGCACCATCTCCTTTTACACCAGCAATTGGTGTGTTAAAACCTGTCCCTGGTGTTGTATTGCTAATCATACCTCTAACACCTGCGCCAATATTGCTGGTTCCATCATATTCTCCCTGTACCGCACCAAAATTAGTATTTCCTCCAGTAATTAAGCCGTATATTCCTGATCCATTTTGATCTGTATAACCGTTTACTGCCCAAGGAAATAAAGCGTTTCCTTCACTAACTGCATTCATTAAATCACCAGGTAATACAGTTTCAATATCTCCAATAAAGAATTCGCCTAATGAAGAGAAACGAGCAGCAGGTAATCCTGAAGTTCTAACGTCAAAGTTGGTTGTATCATATGTTCCAACAAAGTGAGTTCCAGTTGTGGCAGGGGTTCCGGAAACTCCAGTAACACCTCCGTCTATACCTCCATTTCCGATGATAGACCAATCTAGTCCACCGGGAGACCCTGCTAGTGAAATCCATCTAGTTCCATCCCAATAATACATACCAGGAGCAACATTGGTTGGTATAGTACCTGCTGTATTAGTATTCCATACCAAAGTACCTGCAATTAAAGCCCCACCTTGCGGGTTTACAACAGGTGCTGCAACATTTGTAGCAGTTAAAGCAACTCTTGGAGGAATCATTCCAGAAGTGCTAGAATTTATGTCTAATGCTCCTCTTGGTGTAGTTGTTCCAACTCCAACCTGAGCAAATAGACTAAAAGATAAGAATAATGTGGTTAATAGTAGATTTTTCTTCATAATTAGTGTTTTTTATATTAAAAATGTAGCAATTGTTAAATTTAATATATTTTTTTAACAATTGCTACATTTTTAATGTTTTTTAATTCTAAAAAAACACTTTATTCTTTCTTTTTCAATGGATTTTCTGCCGGCATTCCGTTTGAATATTTTCCTTTTTCTAGAAGTATTTTACCTGCGTTTGGGCCAGCAGGTATTACATCTCCAACTGTAACATGATCTTCTGGGTTATATTTATAAACAATATGATCTGCAGGCCATTGAAAGATATTGCGTCCATCGTTTGGCTGGTTTTTTGCTTTAGCAGCTAACGGTTCTTTGTCTGCTTTTAAATATGCTGGACCTGGTGCTTGTGGAAACCTACCTTCACCATAGTTAGTTTTTGGTTTAACAACTATTTGGTACTGTAGTTTACCTGAGTGTTTACCTCCATTAAGTTCTAAAATATCTACAGATTTTGTAGTTTGCTCCATAATGGTTATACCATTAAAATAGGGCATTCCTACTGGAGTACATATCACTCTAATTGGGTTTTCTTCATCAACAATAATTATATCTGCTAGTATTTCGTCAAGTATAATAGTTGCTTTACCATTTATCATTTGTACTGTTCCATAATCTTGGTACCAATATTCTGGAGATTCAGAGCAAGTTAATGTTATACGTCCGTGATTTTCAGTAGGTACGATTTCAGATACTGAATTTGTACCAGTGATTTTTCTGTTTACTCCACCTACTGATGTTGCAACATATGCGAAAGCTTGAGATGTGCCAGTGTAGTTTAGTGCTTCAAAATATCCACCTGCTCTGGTTGTTGTACTGCTATATGCAATTCCTTGTACACCATATGAGTCTTGATTTGTAGGCAATACTAATCCTTGCATTCCTACTGTGTATCCTGGATTTCCGGTAGCTGTTCTATTAGCTAACCCTCGTAAAGCAATTTGAGTACCTCCTAATCCGTTATTTGTTATGTTTAATTGATTGTAACTTGCCGACGGGTTAAAAGCTCCTGATCCATTTTGTACATAATTATAAGATGCCATCCAAACATCTGAATAAGCAATGTTTGCTGCCACTGATGCAGCGCCTGTTGATTGCGCATAGATACTAGTGTATCCTGCCGAAGGGTTGTTGGCATATACACCTGCTCCAGAAAGTGTTTGTACTGGGTTTCCTAAAGTTATATTCGCTTCACGGCCCAATATTCCTCCTACATTCCCTGTATGTCCATAGATTCCATCACCAGTCGCTCCACCATCTACTTCAAGTCGGGTGTTTACAGGAATTGTTGAAGTTCCAATAGCAACGTTTCCGTTTGTAGATCCAATGGTAAGTCTTTCGGTGCCATTTGTTCTTAATTGTAAGTTTTGAGCGTCTGTAGTCCCTAAATAATTTGTTCCTGGTGTTGTTCCTGTGTTACCAGTTAAACTCCATCCAGATGAGTTTCCAGTAGCTATTCTAATCCACAATGCCCCGTCCCAATAATAATAGCCTGGCGTAACTTGATTTGGACCAACTGCAGAAGTAAATGTATTGTACACTAATTCAGAAGTGGTTGGGGTTAACACAGTTGCTATGTTTGTAGCTGTTAATGCAACTCGAGGAATTAATAAACCATCATTTGTTGATGCAACATCAAGTGCTGCACTTGGAGTAGTTGTACCAATACCAACTTGGGCAAATGTCCCAATTGATAGTAGTAGGGTTGTTAATAGTAATTTTTTTTTCATATTTAGCATGTTTTACGTTAAAAATGTAATTTATGTTAAATTTAGAAAATAAAAGTTGTTTTAATAATGATTTGATTTATAATCGATTAAGTGTGTTTTTATTTCGGTGAAAATAAAAAAGCCAGCTTTAAGCTGGCTTTTAATATAATTTTATTTTAGTTAAAAAATTACTTTTTTCGTTACAAATGAACCATTGTCTAATTCAATTCTTAGCAGTAGAGTTGTATTACTTTTTTGAATATTGCCAAAAGAAATTTCATTTGAGTTAACGTTTTTCTTGTTACTAATTATTCTTCCTAATATGTCATGAATTATAATTGACTTAATTTTAAGACTTGTTGATTTTACAGTTAAATGATCATTTGTAATAACAAAAATATTATTATTCGAATCTTCTAAATCGTCATTACTTAATCTATTCTCTGTATAGCGTAAAACAAATCTATCTGTTATATTACCTTCAGATGCTGAAAAAGTATATGGAGAATCTTTTAGGTTATGAATTATATTATTTTCTAAGTCCTCAATATAAATATTTTGATTTGTAGTTTCAAATAATCCGTCTAACGCACTAATTGCAATATTATATGTTCCTTCTTGAGGAATTGTAACACCTAAATTAACCCTGTCGTTTACATTAAAAGGTAAAGCTCTTCCTTGTATTGACATAGGGTCATTTCCAATTAAAGAATAAAAGTTTTGACTTGGTTTATAGTCTGTAAATGAATCATATAAAGCATCTTCATCTTGTGTAGCATTAGTAACATATCCAACTAGCATTCTATTTACTGCTCCTGTAGATCCAACTAAATCCAACCAAATTCTATTTTGCTCTATTGTGTCTGCGTTATTTTCAATAGTACTATTTCTATAGAATTGATTATTTGCAAAACTAGCACTTCTCATAGAGTTGTTAAATGTAACTGAGCTAGATCCAGGTGTCCCAGGATTCATAAGAACCATAAATCCTTGACCAGAACCAATTTTATAATCACCAGGCCCACTTGTTGCTCCAGTTAAATTAATAGTGATATAGTCAGAAGGGTAGTAGTTTGTAATAAAATCTTGGTAAAAAGGATCTACTGCATTTGTAGGTAATTGCCCATGGGTCCATATTCTAATTCCACCAACTATAGTGTTGTTTGAAGGGAATGTTAAAAATTCATTTACTCCTAATGCAGAAGGGTATGGGTTTCCTATAAGATTCCAGTTATCATCTGTAATTGTTCTTAGCATGCCTTGTGTACCTACAGTTATATAGTCTGTTCCTCTAAAAATAGTAGGAGTAAATACTCCATTATTAGGAACTCCTACAAAATTAGCTGTTAAAGGACTTGTTGATGCATTAGTAAAGCCTGCAGGTGCTCTTAGTATATATCCTTTAGCAGGAATCATACTTTCGCTAGTATTTAACCAAGTACCTTCACCTCCATTTGCATTTGGTGCAGTTGTACCCCATTCAAAAATATTAGCAGCTGGTGTAAGAGGAGAAACATTTTGTACAGGGAAGCTTTCAACTGGAGACGACCAATAAGAATAATCTTGTAGCCTAACATTAGTGATACGTTCCATGTTAATATTTCCAGAATTGATTGCGGCATCATTCACTTGAACAAGGTTTGCAGTGTTCTGAATATTTAGTGTTCCTCCTGTAGCTACCGTTATTCCATTAGTTACAACCAAGTTTCTGCCAGAGTTTATAGTTAAAACAGCTCCAGTTTCTACATTCAAGCTACAAGCTAATGCGTCAGCTCCAGCTCCAATAATTGGATCGTTTGCAACATTTGGTATAAATACTGATTCAGTTATAACAGGTACTCCAGCAGGAGTCCAGTTACTAGCAGTATTCCAATTTGTACTTGTAGATCCATTCCATGTTTTATCTTTATTAACAGTTACGGTAGTCTCATCTAATTCAGTAATGGTTCTTCCATCACATAATGTATAGGTGATTTCAGCAGTATATATAGTTGTAGAAGCCGGACAAACATTAATCACATCTGTTGTTCCTACTACAGTTCCTGAAACTCCTGACCCTTCATACCATGTTATAGATGCTATTGAATTACCATTTGGAACAAAACGCCAAGCTTCGTTAGTAGCGGCCCAGTTAGCGTCTAGTCCATTTCTTCCTGGTGGTACAGAAGCTAAAGTACCTGTTGAATTTTGGATTCCAACTACTGCATTTCCGTCATTCCAAGTTCCAGCTCCAAAATTGTCAATATTTTTTTCTTGTATATAGACTTCAATGATGTTTGAATTTTCATAAAGTACCATCATACCAGTATATAAGATCGAATTTTCATCAAACATAGGTACATCAGACCAAGAAGCAACTAATGCTCTACATCCTGATGGTAGTGTTATTAGTTCCCAACCAACTTCTCCACCAACTCCTGGGTTAATATCGTGGAATACTCCAAAAATGGAATTCTCTATTAATCTTGGATCTCCACTGATAGGAATGTTATTTGCAAAACTATATCCTGACGAACCACCTGCTAAAGCTGTATTAAAAGTCAATATTCCATTAGAACCAATAACACATTGGTTATAAGTGTTTCCGTAAAAACAAAAATCAAAAGGCAAGTTAACCACAGGAGACCAAACATCATCCGTATTAACACTTACCGGATTTGCTAGTCCACTAAAGCTAAATGGAGGGTTGTATGCTATTGGTTCTACTATATAACTAGTAGTTTCTCCTAAATCTAAATAAGTAGCTTCTAAATCCACACAACCTGATGGAGAAATACAAGTAATTGGTGCAGGATCAGATCCACTTAATCCTAAACCACCTGACACTACATTTGGACAACCGGTTTCTACAACACTTACAGTCATAGTTACAAAAACAGCTGTTGAAGAGGTTGCACTTTGAGAACTATTAGTACAAGTTACAATAAGTTGCCAGTGTACATCTCCACTTGCTGGAGCTGTTGCAGTATAATTGGAATAGGATGTAGTTGCTGCACCTGCGTTTGTCCATGTTGCCCCTGCATCTGTACTGTATTGCCATTGATAGGTCATATTGGATGCATAAGTATAGCCACTTGCAGATACAGTATAAGTACTGCCTGGCCAACCTGTGTTAGGCGAAGTTGATACTGTTCCTCCAGTTGGTGTTCCACTACAAGGCGCGGGAACCAATACTGTTATTGTATAATCTTCTGCTTCTCCATATGCAAAATCTCCACAAGAAGGAGCTGGATTACTTAAAAATGCATTTCTAATTCTCATTCTGTAATTTCCTGGAGCTGTCCCACCTGGTATTGTAACAGTGCCTAATGCCGCTGGTGTAGCTACATAACCTGTAGAGAGAACTGTTTCTCCAACATCATCAAAATCAAGGTCGTTATTCCAGTCTACCCAAACCGTATAGCCGTATGTGCTAGAAGGATGTGTAGCAGTAATGTTAAAACCTAATCCAGCATTTTGAGAAACTACCATTGCTGTGTAGTTTGCATATCCACCAGCAGTAAACCCTGTTGGGGTATTGTTGATATTTGCAACACCACCAGTTGTGGTTATTCCACTAATATAATAAGTAGTATTAGTTGAATTAGTTGCAACACAATAGCCAGTTGTAGCAGTTCCAGTTGTATATGGACTCCAACATCCATTATTAGCTCTTATTCTGTAATAATAAGTTGTATTTGCTGTTAGTCCAGTTAAATTATAAGTTATAGTTGGATCGTTTATTGTAAAAGGTGATCCAAGAACGTTGATGGTGTATCCAACGTCTGTAGTTACTTGTAATTGATAAGAAACTGCATTTATTCCACCTCCAATTGAAGAGGGCCATGAAAAATTTATTGAATTTAAAGTGGCACTTGTAGTTACAGGAGAAGGAGAAGCAGGACAAGTAACTGCATTGCCAGTTAATGCTCCTGAAGCATTATATAAAGGTCCTCCAGAACAGTTTGTGTTGTTGTATGCATAAATATAATAATAATATCTAGTATTGCCATTTAAACCAGTTCCTGCAATTGTTGTAGCAGTTCCGTTTTGCACAAAAGTTAATCCAGCTCCTAAGGTTCCAATATTAGCTGCTGTATATACAACACCATTAACTGGTTGAGAAGGAGGTGTAGCTGATGTAGATCTAATAACTAAATAACTATCTGCAGTTCCAGAAAAACTAGCTGGAAATGCTGTAGAAGTTACAGTTCCTGATGTAAATCCAGATGCTTGTGCTGCGGGAGTTGTACATGGAGGATCCGTTGAAATACAAACATCAAATGTAGAATTTTGACCAGTAGTGCTTGTCCATGAGTATACTTGTAAATAATAAGTGTTTCCAGGTGTTAATCCGGTAATGACACTTGTATCTGGATCTGAACATAATAAAGCAGATCCAAGAGTACCACAAGTTCCAGAATATACAGCATGATATAAATCAGTAGTGCTACCAGCTACATTTAATAATTCGATATGATGTGTTGTAGATGTTGCAACAAAGCTGAACCATACATCGTCATCATCTGTCCCGCCACAAGTACTTCCTGTAACTCCAGAGTCTGTTGCTCCAAATAATGTCCCTGCAGTAGTTGCTGTACATGTCCTGGTTGGATTTACGGTTACGTTTACTGCTCCAGAACAGTTATCATTTGCAATTGGGGCACTACATGTTCTTGAAATTGTAAAAGTTCCAGTTGTTGTGTTTCCTGATGCGTATTGTGCTATATAAACATAATAATTTACGCCAACTGTTGTTGAAAAGGTATGTGATTCTGTCCCGCCCGAAAGCCCACTATCGCGACAAGCTATATTTGTAAAGCTACCGCAAGACCCGCTTGATATTGACATTTCATGATCATATCCAGTTCCTGCTGTAGAAGATATTGTAGTTAATTGACCATCTCCAACAAATGTGTACCAGGCTCCATAATCACTCATTGTACATGTTGTTCCATGTACAGGTGAACCTGTAGAACCTACCGTTGTTCCAGCTAATGCAGTTGTTCCACAAGGTAAAGCAGTAGCGGTAGCGCATGTGAAGTTTCCTGATGCCGCTGGAGCACTATAAACACAAATGTTTCCAGTCATGTCATTATTGTTATCATTATTTGATCTAAATATTCTAAGTTTATATGTAGTGCTTGGTGTAACTGTTGCTGTTAAAGTTTCACTTGCAGCATTATTGTTTACACAAGCAACTTGTACTGGAGAAGCACAAGCTCCTGAGTACAAAGCAAGTCCCATTCTTCTGTTTGTAGTTCCTTCAATGGTTATACTAGTGGTTGTTGCTCCTGTTGTGAAGGTATACCAGCCATCTCTATAAGACGTTCCTGTGCAAATTGCAACACCGCTATCTGTAAAAGCACTTGTTACATTATATGCTGTATTTACACATGTAGTATTTACTGCAATTGTCGTTGCTGTAGCACAAGTATTACCTTGCGAAAATAGAGTAGAAGTAAAAAGCACAAACAACAAGGTTATAACGTTTTTTACTAGTAGATTTTGGGATTTGTTTAATAGAAAAGTTTTCATTTTATATTATTATAGTTTGGTAGATGTATTTATTTCTAGTTTACAAATATATTTTTTTTTATCACTTTATATTAATTTTTTGTTATTAATTTATTAAAAAAAGATGTTTTATAGATATAATGCAAAAAAAACCGATAAAAAGCATTTGTTGTATTTTTTTTATCCAATATGTTAAATAATATAGTAAACAAAAAAGAGGCTTGTGAATTTCACAAGCCTCTTAGTAATTAATTGTTTTTTTGTATTAGAAAATAATCTTTTTGTTAACGATTACTCCGTTATTTAATTTAACTTTTAAAAGTAGAGTAGTGTTGTTCTTTTGTAAATGAGTTAATACAATTTCTTTAGAATCTACATTGCTGTATGTTTTAATGTTTCTTCCTAATAAATCATATATTTCAATTGAACTGATATTTTCATTTGAAGAATAAAGCGTTACATTATCATTTGTAACCACTGTTAAATTGTTTTCTAAAGTTACATCATCTTGAGATAATCTTGATGAATTGTAAAGAAGAACAAATCTATTTTCATCTCTACCTACTGTTCCTGTAAAAGTATAAGGAGCAGTTCTTAAATCATGGAATATACCTAATTGTTTATCTTCAAGATAAATGTTTTGAGCGGTGTCGCTAAATAATCCATCTACATTAGAAATTGCAATAGTGTAAATACCGTTTTGAGGAATTGCTACTCCAAGAATAACTTCATCATTTTGGTTGAAAGGTAAACTTCTTCCTTGAATGATTAATTCTTGACTTTCAGCAATAGAATACAGTTCAAAGTTAGTTTTTACACCTTGTGCTATAGCATCATACTTATTGTCTAAATTGTTGCTAGCTTCAGTTATATATCCAACTAAAGTAGAGACGCTTGCATTTGTAGGTGAACCAATAGTTAACCAAATTCTATGTTTCTCAACTTCGTTTTCAGTTCTATAGAATTGATCATTTCTATGTGCATTACTTCTCATAGTGTTATTGAATATTGCATTTTCTGAAGTAGAATTTGCATCATTCATTAAAACAAAGAATCCCTGACCAGCACCAATTTTTCCGTCATATCCAAACTGTGTACCACCTAAAGCATTATAAGTAATATAGTCAGCCGTTGAGTAATTTAAAAGATAATCTTGGTAAAATGGATCTGCAATTGCAGCTGATGGATCAATTCCGTGAGTCCAAATTTTAACAAACTGATTTAAGTTAGCGCTATTTGCTGCTAAGAAATCATCTGCACTAATTGCTGACGGATAAGGATTTCCTAATAAGTTCCAGTTGTCATCATCACTAGTAACTTGTGTTGATGTTGGGCCGGTATAAGTTGCACCAGTATAAGTGCTTCTTGTTATAGGTGTAGTAATGTTACCATTATTTGGTGTACCTATAAATGTACTTGTTCCAGAAGAGCCTCTTATTATGTATCCTCTACCAGTTGTCATAGCACCTGAAGCTCCAGCCCAGTTTCCAAAATTACTTGCGTAACCTGTTACTGTTGTAGGGTTCCATAGATATCTAAAAACACTAGCGGGTGTAATGTTGTTTACGCTAAAAGCAGCAACTGGTGTTGACCAATATACGTAGTCCAGTGTATTATTAGTCACGGCGTTTCTTTTCATGTTAATAATACCAGTATTTGCAACATTGTTAATTTGGATTAAACTTGCTGAATTTTCGATATCAAATGTTCCTCCTGTTGTTACGTCAACATAATCTTGTATAGTTAATGTGTTTGTAGGTTGTATTTGTAAATTACCTAAGTTTTTAACTTGTAATGTTCTACCAAAGGCATTGTAACTTGCACCTAAAACTTTTGATGGGTTTGTAGAAGTTACATCAGGAATAATTACACATGTGTTAATTGTTGGAACTCCTACCGGTAGCCAGTTGTTTGGGTTGTTCCAGTCATTACTCGATGTTCCTTTCCAAACACTTGTTTTATTGTTAATAGATACGTTTTGACTAACCGAACATCCGTTAGATAAAGTAGCTGTAGCAGTAAAACTATAAGTTGGTGTTTCTAATTGTGCTAAAGTAGGTTTTACAAAAACGGTTGTAATTGGTGTACCCGTAACATATGGAATAGTACATGCTGCATCTGTGTAGGCTGCAACAGGTGATCCGCTTGTCCAATTGAATGAAGTATTCAAAGGTACGTTACCGTATAGTTGTAAATTGTCTATAGCTAAACCATCACACCATTCTCCATAGTAACGAACTCTAACTCTAAAGTTTGGTTGATTTATGTAGGCATTAAAATTGTAATTTTTATTTACAAAACGAGTTCCATAGCCTATATCTGCAATATATCTATCAATTTCGGTCCATGCTGCTCCTCCATTTGTAGAAATGTCTATAGTTACATAATCTAAAGTAGGACTTGTATTGTCTACATAATATCTTGAGTAAAAAATATCAAAAGATAATGTCAAATCTAAATATGTATTTGTATTGACAGTTGGTGTTAAAATAGCATTATGTGTTACTACTGAACCTACGTCTGAAGTTGCCATTGCATATCCGTTACCGTTAAGTCCAGACGCTATTGCTGGAAACCATACTTGCTGCGCAGGTACAAATGTACTTGTTCTTCTTTGCCATTGTGAAATTGCGTCTGTAGCTGCTCCATTTGAAACAATATTAACGTTAGAACATACTCCAAGTCCACTGTCAAATTTTTCGTCAACTAAGTATGTTTGTTGAACATCCCCAGAAGCTGTTAAAGATAATACCTGGTTTTCTCCGCAAATTTCGGGTACTGAAGGGGTGAAGCTAATAGTAGCTAATGGGTTTACTCTTGCGGTTACCTTTGTTCTTACTAATGATTCACAACCGTTAAATGAAGTTACCCAATAAGTTGTTGTTGTTGATATTGAAGGTGTTGTCCATGTACCAGTTGCTGTAGTAGCTAAAGGTGTTCCTCCAAGTTCTGTGGTGTACCATCTGTATTGAGTTGCTCCACCTGAAGATGTAGCAGCTAAATTAACAGTTCCAGGTCCACACGTTACACCGTCTGTTACTCCTGTAATTATGGCAGAACAACTTGCGACTACTGTAAAAGTGTAGTCTTCAGTTTCTCCATAGTAGTCTATGTTACCACACGATCCAAAAGTTGAAATTGCATTTGCATCATACGGAGCAACATTGTCATCTTTATTAATTCTAATTCGAACTCTATAGTTTCCTAATGGCTGTGCAGCAGGAATAATAAATCCAAAAGTCGTAGAATAGGTTGCAATTCCTCCAGTATCATAAACTGTTTCGCCTGCATCTATAAAATCGCCATCTCTATTCCAGTCAACCCAAGCTTTAACATAGCCACGACTACTCATTTGCATAGCAATATTAACTCCTTGTCCTTGAGCTTGTCTTGATCTATTTGCAATTGCAGAGAAATCTTGATATCCTCTAGGTGCAGAAGAATAAGAAGAAGTGTTTGATATGTCGTTAAGTGTCCCTACAAAGCTAATATTGTTAAAGTATACTAAACTTTCAAATCCAGCTCCTACACTTGGAGTACAATAAATTGGATCCGCAGATGTAGTTGTTGTAGTGCCAGTTAATGGAGAAGTTGTGTTGTATAATGGTCCTCCAGTACAAAGACTATTATATGAATAAATAAAGAAATAGTATGTAGTAGTAGTAGTTAACCCTGTAGCTACAAAACTTGTATTGTTGTCTGTGTCAATTATTGTATTTCCTATGCCAAGAGTTCCTCCAATAGTATATGTTGTTCCATTGGCTGGAGCTGGTATAGGAGCTATGCCTGTAGTATTCATTACAACCAAATAATTAGTAGGGTTAGGAACTGCTGGTGCAAATGAACCTCCTATAGTAGTTCCACTTGGAGTTAACATTAAACCTGTTGGCTGAGTAGTTGGTGTTGTACAAGCAAAAATAGCTTTTACATTTACTTTGTAATCTTGAACATCTGTTAAAGTATTTGTGTTACATGGAGTAGCTACTCCTTCGCTGTTAAAAGCTAACTCTACCCTCATTCTTGTGTCGCTAACAACTGCTCCTGCCGGTACTGTAAAAGTATTAGTTAATGTTACAAATTGTGCCGAAGCAACTGTTGAAGTGGTAGATAAAATAGTTTCAGTAGCTACATCGAAAACACCATTTTTATTCCAATCAACCCAAGCAGAAATGTTTTTTTGAGAAGTCGTTGCATTGTATATAGTAACACTAACAGTATAGGTTATAGTTCTGGTAACATCAGTTCCTGTTGTAGGATAGTAATCTGTGTATCCTGCCCAAGCTGCTGTGTTTTTGTCTATTGTGTTTAATGTAACATTAGATATCCATGAACTTGCAGTGCTGTTTCCTCCTGCTGTACAATAAGATAAAACGGTTGTTGTATTTCCTGTTAAAGGACCAGTTGTTAAATATGAAGGGCCTCCTGTACAAGCTGAATTAAATGAATAGATAAAAAAGTAATAGGTTGTTGTGGCGGCTAAACCCGTAGCTGTAAATGTTGTGTTAGTATCATTGTCAACAATTATATTTCCTGCTCCTAAAGTTCCTCCTATAACATATGAAGTTCCATTTACTGGATTAGTAGGAGGTGTACCTGTAGTATTCATAACTACTAAATAATTATCAGAGGTAGGTACGGATGCAACAAAAGAACCATTTATAGTTGTTCCACCTGGCGTTAGTGCTAAAGCAGTAGGTTGGGCTGTTGGCGCAACACATGCAGGAGCTGGTATTATGTTAACGGTATAGTCTTCGGTTTCACCCCAATTATATGTTCCACATGCTGATGGTGCTGCAGATTCATTGAAAATACAACGCATACGTGTTGTTCCTGTTAATGCTCCAGCAGGAACTGTTACAGAAACAGTAATAGGTCCAACTGATGCAGCTGCATCAGTTAAAACTTGCTCACCAGCTTCAAAAGTTCCATTTTGATTCCAATCGATCCAAGCTGCAAATCTACCAGAAAAGTTTGTTCCTCCATCACAATCATTTTTAGCAATTGTTAAATTGTAGCTAGATAGTTTTGTAACAGTTGTTGAAATTGCTGTAAAATCTGTATATGCAGCACAAGCTGAAGTTGTATTGTTTATAGTGTTAAAAGTAACATTGCTTATCATTGAGTCAATTGTACTTGTTGCGTTTGAAGCACAATAACTTATACATCCTGGACCTGCAGGCGAAGTGATAGTTACAGTTGTATTAGTAGAGCCACATGATCCATTTGTTACGGTCCATCTTAAAACCAAAGGTGTTCCAGGTACTATGCCGGTAACTCCTGATGTAGGAGAAGTTGGTGTTGTAACTGTTCCTGAGCCAGAAACTACTGTCCATAATCCAGTTGAATTTACCGGTGTGTTTGCAGCTAAAGTAGCTGTTGTAGCACATGCCGCTAATGTTTGGTTAGGTCCTGCGTTTGAAACTAATGCAGGGCAAGTGTATGTTATTTGTACAAAACCTTGAGCGCCATCTCCGCCAGTATTGTTTCTTCTTCCTCCAGAGCCTCCACCACCATAATCAAATCCTGAAGTCCCTGGATTATTAACAGCATATCCTGGCGCACCATTTCCTCCTAATAATGTGGCTCCAGTTCCTGCTGTAGTTCCTGTTGCATCACCACCGTTAGCTGTAGTTCCTGCACCACCACCACCTGCGCCACTAGCGCTTGCGGTACCATTACCACCATTACCACCTCTTCTTACAAAAATATTTCCTATTGCTCCAGTTGTGTTTCCAATTCCTCCAGCTCGAGAAGCATTAGCGGCAATACCACCATTTCCTCCATTAGCTCTTGCATGTGTAACTGCTAAACGAGTTACCTCTGAAAAGCTTCCAGTATTACCGTCTTGGTAATTTGTTCCACTTGGCGCAACTGTTATTCCAGCTACGGTAACAGTGTAAACCTGTCCAGATGAAACTGCTATAGTAGATCTCGCATATTGACCACCGGCCCCACCACCGGCCCCTTGATCATTATTTCCTCTTCCTGTTCCTCCAGAACCACCGGCTCCAATACAATCAATAGTAATGCTTGTAACACCTAATGGAACTGTAAAAGTGCCAGAAGTAGTGTATGTGGCAGGTGATTGGGAAAATCCTATTTGAATTCCAAAAAGAAGGAATAAAATTGATAAGCTTACGCTTTGTTTTGGTAAACATCTTTTAATAAAATAGGTTAAAAGATTTTCAGATGCTGATTTTGAGTAATTTATTATCATAGATATGGCGGTTTTCTTACTTTTTAACATTAAGATTTATTACAGTAAATATATATTTTTTTTTAACATAATTTTAATACGTTATATAAAATATATCTCAAAACATAATTATCACAAAAAATGTTTTTTTGTGATAATTATGTTTTATGTTTTTTTTTTAAAAAAGCGCCGTTAAAATAAAAAAAAATCATACATTTGTTATTGTACTAATTATAAATGATTGAATATGAAAAAATTACTACTCACTCTGGCGCTATTTTTTGGGTTTTCTTATGTTTGTTTTTCTCAAATGTATGTGAGTCCTAGTAGTTATGTGTTTGTAAATGACCAATTTGTTTATGTAACGCAAAACGTAAATTTAGATAATAATGGTAATTTTTATTTGAGGAAAAATTCTCAATTGTTACAAGGTACAACTGGTGCAGGGGCAAATGTGGGTTTAGGTAATTTATCTGTTTATCAAGAAGGTACTTCAAATAACTTTAAATACAATTATTGGTGTTCTCCTGTTGGAGTGCCTGGAGCAGCTGTCGGAAATAAAAATTTTGGAATTACAAGATTAAATAGACCAACTAGTGTTACAGGAAGTACTGCTGCAACTATATTGTCAGCAACGGCTCTTGATGGCTTGTCAAACCCTTTATCAATTGCTCCTAGATGGATATATACTTTTACAACTTCTAGTACATATGCGCAATGGGGGTTAGTAGGTTCTGCTGCTTCGATAGCTCCTGGTCTTGGGTTTACAATGAAAGGTGTTTCTGGAACAGATGCAACAGTTGCAAACCCTGTTTCTGGATCATTTGGTGATGGAGTTGCAAATAATACAGGAAGTAGACAGCGTTATGACTTTAGAGGTTTGCCTAACGACGGTTCTATTACTAATGCAGTTTCTGTGGGTAATTTTACTTTGATAGGGAATCCTTATCCAAGCGCTATAAATCTTAAACATTTTTTAATAGGTGGTGCTAGTGATGGTTTTCCTGCGATTGTAGGAAATACAAATACAACTGGTGTAGCTTATTTTTGGGAACAAGCTGCTTCAACTCATTATATTACAGATTATAATGGTGGTTATGGTATATATACTCCAGCAACAAATATTTATACACCAGCTGCCTTTTGGAATTATGATAGTTCAGGTAATCAGGAGGTTAATATTGCAGATCCTGGAACTATTTATCAAAGAAAGTTTTCGCCTATAGGTCAGGGTTTTATGGTTAGAGGTGCTGTTGCGGGTAATGTAACAATGAGAAATTATTATAGAATTTTCGTTAAAGAAGGAGCGGTTAATGAATCTGAGTTTGAAAGAAATTCTAATCAAGAGAGATTAGTAGATCCTGAATATTATCCTGAGATTCCTAATGTAGCAGGTATAGATTATACTCAAATTAAGAAAGGTTCTTCTCCTCATTTAAAAATTAATGCAGTATATAATAATGGACCAACTGCCCCAACAACTTTAGCTTTAGATGATAGAGCAACTGATGGTTTTGATTTTGGTTTTGATGCACATTCTGCATCAAGCACAACTCCGATGGAATTTTACTATGTAATTGATGGAGAGAGCGAGGGTTTTACAGCAATAGCAACTAATTTTGATATTAATAAAAGAATTCCTGTTGGTTTTAGAACAAATCAGCAAGCAAACTTTAAAGTTTCAGTTATTGATGCTTATGATTTTGATGATTCTCAAAATGTATACATGCATGATAAAGAAACAGGAATTTATTATGATATTAAAAATGGAATTTTTGATATGAATTTACCTATTGGAGATAATAAGACTCGTTTTGAAATTACTTTTAAAAATTATACTGATGTATTAAATGATAATAGTAATGATCTTGAATCTTTTCAAGTTTTTCAAAACAATGATAATTCGGTGTTAACCATTTTTAATACACTTAAGAAAGATGTAACTTCTGTAAGTTTATATGATGTAACAGGTAAAATAGTTGTTTCTAAATTAAACTTAGGGAAATCAGATCAATATGAGATTTCTACTTCTGGTTTAAGCGATGGTATTTATATTGTTAAATTAAGCACAAGAGATAATTTGTCAATTGATAAGAAAGTTTCTATTTATAGAAAATAAAATTAAATTTAATTTTAAAAAGCAGCTTAGCGATAAGCTGCTTTTTTTGTTTTAGAATGATGATTGAAAAAATTTCAGATACAAATAATAAAAAAATTTCGTTATACATTAAACGTGAAGATTTATTACATCCTTTAATTTCGGGTAACAAGTTTAGAAAATTAAAATATAATTTAGCTGAAGCTAGATCTTTAGAGGCAGAATCTTTAGTTACTTTTGGTGGTGCTTTTTCAAATCATATATTGGCAGTTGCGGCTGCAGGTAAAGAATATGGGTTTAAAACAGTTGGTATTATAAGAGGTGAGGAGTTAATAGATAAGGTTGATGAAAACCCAACACTTAAGTATGCACAAGATTTAGGAATGAAGTTTGTTTTTGTTTCTCGAGAAGAATATAGGAACAAAGGTAATGAAGGCTTTTTAGAAGGTTTTGATTTAAAAGGTGTTAAGTTTTATGTTATTCCGGAAGGTGGCACAAATGAATTAGCAATAAAAGGTTGTGAAGAAATTATTACTGATGATTTACATGATTTTACACATGTTTGTTGCTCGGTTGGTACAGGAGGGACTGTCTCTGGAATTATAAATTCTTCACATGACTCTCAAAAAATACTTGGTTTTTCTTCTCTAAAAGGTGATTTTCTTTCTGAACAAATTAGTAATTTTGTAACCAAGAAGAATTGGAAAATTAATACTGAATATCATTTTGGTGGATATGGTAAGGTTAATGATGAATTAATATCTTTTATGAATTCATTTTATATTGAAACAAAAATTCCATTAGACCCTATTTATACAGGTAAAATGGTTTATGGGGTTCATGATTTAATAAGGAAAAATTATTTTCCGGAAAACGCTAAGATATTAATGATTCATACTGGTGGTTTACAAGGAATTAAAGGGATGAATGATTTGTTGAGAAAGAAAAATAAAGAAATAATAAATTATGATGTTTAAAAAGATACTTTTTTTAGTTTTTACTATTTTACTAGTAAGTTGTAGTTCAAAAAAACCAGTGGTAAGAACTGTGAATAAAAACCCTACAAGCACAAATCGTACAACAAAAACAAAACCAATTACAAAAGAAAGTTCTAAGCCGAAGACTGAAATAAAAACGGTTCAATCAGAAGAAAATAATTCTTCAGAAGAGTTAGTAGCCACGTCAAAAGTATCTACAACAACAGATGATGTAAGATTGTATATTGATAGTTTTAAAGATGTTGCTAAATACAATATGAAAAACCATGGAATTCCTGCAAGTATAACGCTTGCGCAAGGCGTTTTAGAATCGGGTGCAGGTAAAGGAAGGTTAAGTACTATTGCAAATAATCATTTTGGAATCAAGTGCCATACAGGTTGGACAGGTGAATCGGTTTCACACGATGATGATGCAGCTCAAGAATGTTTTAGAAAATACCAAGATCCTTCAGAATCGTATAGAGATCATTCATTGTTTTTAACATCAAGAAGTAGGTACGATGGTTTGTTTAAATTAGATAAAGGCGATTATAAATCTTGGGCCAAAGGATTAAAAGCTGCTGGTTATGCAACCGATCCGAAATATCCAGACAAATTAATTGGAATTATTGAAAGGTATCAGTTATATGAATACGACAATGAAGTTTTAGATAGAAATTATAAAGCAAATGTTGCAGTTGTTGCTGAAAACACAGAAAATTATCATATTATTCAAAAAGGCGATACTTTGTATTCATTATCTAAAAAATATAATCTAACTGTAGAGGATTTAAAGAAAATGAATAACATGAATGATAACTTATTGTCAATCGATCAAAAAATAAAAATAAAATAATGTTATATAAAAGAAGTAGCGAATTATTCGTTGAAGCAAATAAGGTTATACCTGGCGGTGTTAATTCGCCAGTTAGAGCGTTTAAAGGTGTAGGAGGAACTCCTATTTTTGTAAAAGAAGCAAAAGGAGCTTATTTGTATGATGAAGATGGTAACAAGTTAATAGATTATATTAATTCTTGGGGACCAATGCTTTTAGGTCATGCTTTTGATCCAGTTGTAAATGCGGTTATTGAAAGAGCTAAAAAAGGAACTTCTTTTGGAACTCCTACTGAATTGGAAACGAAAATCGCTGAATTAGCGGTTTCTATGGTCCCAAATATCGATAAAATTAGATTTGTCAATTCAGGTACAGAAGCGTGTATGAGTGCTGTAAGATTAGCTCGCGGGTATACAAAAAAGGATAAAATAATTAAATTTTCAGGTTGTTATCACGGTCATTCCGATTCATTTTTAATTGCTGCCGGTAGTGGTTTAAGTACTTTTGGAGTTCCAAATAGTCCAGGAGTTA
>PKEA01000056.1 GCA_002862805.1 Flavobacteriaceae bacterium
TTATTAGATGAGCCAACCAATCACTTGGATATGGACAGTATTCAATGGTTAGAAGATTTCTTAGTTAATCAAGCCAAAGCGGTTATGGTAATTTCGCACGATAGAGCATTTGTAGATAATATTACCAATCGTACTATCGAAGTTACAATGGGAAGAATTTATGATTACAAAGCCAAATATTCTCATTATTTAGAATTAAGAAAAGACAGACGTGTGCACCAGCAAAAAGCATACGATGAACAACAAAAGTTTATTGCAGAAAATCAAGCTTTTATTGATCGTTTTAGAGGTACTTTCTCAAAAACAGAATCGGTGCAATCTAGAGTAAAAATGTTGGAAAAAATTGTTCCAATTGAAGTGGATGAAGTAGATAACTCGGCTTTAAAGTTGAAATTTCCACCTTCAGTGCGTTCTGGTCAATATCCAGTTGTAGTGAAAGATTTGCATAAAAGCTATGGTGATAAAGTTATTTTTAAAGACGCTAATATTGTAATTGAAAGAGGAGAAAAAGTTGCTTTTGTAGGAAAAAATGGAGAAGGAAAATCGACTATGATTAAGGCGATTATGAAAGAAATTGAAATCAATAGCGGTAGTGTAGAAATTGGTCACAACGCACAAATTGGTTATTTTGCTCAAAATCAAGCTTCATTATTAGATGAAAACGGAACTATTTTTGAAACCATAGACAGAATTGCGGTTGGTGATATTCGTACCCAAATTAAAAACATTTTAGGAGCGTTCATGTTCCAAGGTGATGATATTCAGAAAAAAGTAAAAGTACTTTCTGGTGGAGAAAAAACGCGTTTGGCAATGATAAAATTATTGTTAGAACCCGTTAACTTATTGATTTTGGATGAACCCTCTAATCACTTAGACATGAAAACGAAAGACATCATTAAAGATGCGTTACGTGATTTTGACGGAACATTAATATTAGTATCTCACGATAGAGATTTCTTAGACGGATTGGCTACAAAAGTTTTCGAATTTAAAGACAAAAGAGTTGTAGAACATTTTGAAGACTTGAATGGTTTCTTAGCCAATAAGAAAATGGAAAGCATGCGAGAATTAGAGAAGAAGTAATTGATATTTAAGTATAAAAAAGCTCCAAATTGGAGCTTTTTTATTGTAAGATTATTTCTTTATTCCTTTTTCAATTTCTTTAAAATAACTGATTAAAGCAGTTTGTTGCGCTTCATCTAAAACGGCTTCTTTATGAATTATGGTATAACTTGAAAGTGGCATTTCACCCTTTTCAATCATTTCATAACTTTCTTCTAATTTATGTGCTTGTTTTTTTGCTGAATAATTTCCGAATTCAGAAAAATTCAAATGTTCTTTTCCTTCTTCAATATGATTTTTAACAAACCACCCAACAGGTTGCACATAAGTATATGCAGGATAAACACTTTGGTTTGAATGACAATCATAACACGAAGCTTTTATTTGCGTAGCAATTTCTGGAGATGTGTTGTTCATTACAAGAAAATCTAGTTTTTCATCCGCAACCGGATTCGTTTTATCAATTTGAAAAAATTGAATTGCAACAAGAACGACTAATAGACCAATAAGTATTTTTTTCATGACAGTAGAATTTGTAATAAAAGTAGTGATTTGTTTTATTTCTACAAACTCAAATCTATTTTACTTTTGCGCCACCCCATTCAACAAGTGTAAAACCTTTTCGTTCTGTTTTTGTTAAAATTTGTTCTTTAATTGTGGTGAATTCTTCTAAACCATAATATTCCATGTAAACTCTAATAGAAGTTTCAGGTTTAGGATTTACATTTAGTTTTGCAATTTCATTACATGCATCATTTATCCTAAAATGAATAAAGTTGTATTCATTTTGTTCTAAAATGGGTAGCCAGAATTGAATAAATTCATTTGTTTCTTGGTTGTTTAAACCAATATGTTCCAGTTTTTCAATAAAAAAAGCAGTTAAATTTTCTTTAGAAATTACAAATCCGTCTTTATATTGATAATGTTCTTCTGGTAATTGAACATCAGCATCCCAAAATAAAGAAGAGTAATTACGTTTCGTTTTGATATCAAATAGTTGTCCGCTAGGTTCTGCGATTACTTTCCAGTTTTTATCATATTTTGGAAAAGTAGTAAGTAATTTTCCGTTAACATTTAATGTTAGAGTAATTTCTGTTTTTTGAATTGGATATAAATAAATTACAGGTTTTCTATAAATGTTACCTTCAGGTACAGGAACAGCTTTTAAAGAGAAATCTAGTTTTTTTTCATTAGTAATTAAAACTTTTTTAATTTCATAACCCATTTTTGATATTTGTAAAACATCGTTTTTTCTTGCTTCTATGCTATAATTTCCTAAACTATCAGAAGTTGCGACAGTTTTAGCATTTAGGTTCATTATTATAGCGTCTTTAATTGGTACTTCTTCACAATCGACTATTTTTCCTGTAATTGTATTTATTTTTCCTTTTGTATTTGGTAAATAGGTTTCAGCATAAAGCAGATATAGCTTTGAGAGTTCTTTCTTAGAAATGTTTTTGGTTGTGACTTCAATTACACCATTTTGACCTTTATCTCCATATTTTAGAATTCCTTTATCTCCTTTTAAAACAGTAACACTTTCAATGTTTTTTGGGTCCATTTTTAGCGCTTCTTCATTAACTAATACATCGTTTAAAACAAATAATGTTTTTTGTTTTTCATTAATTTTCCAACCTGAGTTTTTGTCTTGAGAAAACAAAGTGGTTATTGAAAAAAATATAAATAGTATTGGTGTTACTTTTTTCATTGTGTTTTATTTCTTTGGTTTACCGTCTTTAGTAGTTATAATTACCACACCTTTTTTGCCTTTATCACCATATTCTTTTTCAGCATCTACTTCTTGTAAGATTACGGTTTTAATGATGTTTTGTTTGGTTAGAGGCGCATACGGACTTGTTGGGTTTGGCCCAAAAAGTTCTTGTTCAGTATATTGAACGCCGTTAATAATATATAATGGTTCTTTTAATACTATGATAGAATCCAATTGCGAACTGCTAATATTTCGAAGTTCTTTTTCGTTACTTGCTTCGCCATCTATAACTATTAGAGGAGCCGATTTTTTAGTTTGTGGAGTTTCATTTGAAGCTTTAATATCAAATTGCTCACGTTTTATTCCTTTTGCAGTTGCATATTTTGGGCTATTGGTTGATGCGGCATTAAAATAACCTCTTGATGTTAGTTCCTCTTCGTGATTTTTTCCAAACGGAATTAGTTCAATTTGTTCTTTAACTGCAACTTTGTCTTTTTTGTCAGCTCTTACATATGTCACAATTTCATCGTCATTTAAAATGTTGATTTCTTCTGGGTAAATTGTGGTTTTCTTTTTAATAGGATTAGTAGTTACTACAGTTTCACTACTTGGTTTATTGATTTGGTTGTCCAAAATTACATCAGCTTCTTCTGAACTAATAATTTGATTTTCTCGAGTTTCTACTAAAACTTCATTGCTTTCTAAAGGTTCTATTTTAGTTTCGTTTACAATTATAGTCTTGTTTACTGTTTCAGTAGTTGTGTAAAATTGATACCCAATTGTTCCAACCAATACTATTGAAGCAGCAACTGCTATTTTTTTCCAGTTTGAAGTTTCTTTTTTAGCCACATTAGTGTCTAATTTTTCTTCTACACGTGCCCAAATTTTATCCATTCCTGGAAAGTCTTTTTGCTCAGCGTTTTCAGCTGCGTGTTTTATTTTGTTATATAATGTATCTTCTGTTCCCATGACTTATTTTGCTTTTTGATAGTAAAAAGTGTTTACCAATTCTTTTAATTTGCTTTTTGAAGCATTTAATTGCGATTTTGAAGTGCCTTCTGAAATTCCGAGTTGTTCGGCAATTTCTTTGTGGCTGAATCCTTCAATGACAAATAAACTGAAAATAGTTCGGCAACCTTCTGGAATATAATTTAAGAAATTTAGTAAATCAGCTTCTTCTAGTTCGGTAACTTCATCAGCTAAAGGTTGGTTGCTGTAACTTACTTCATCAATATACAAATTGAAGTTGATGTTTTTCTTCAGTTGTAATAAACATAAGTTTACTGTTATTTTTCGCGCCCAAGCTTCAAAAGCATAATCTTCTTTTAATTGCTCTATTTTGGTAAAGATGGTATAAAAAGCATCTGCCATTACTTCTTCTATATCTTCTTCCTTTTTAAGGTATCTCTTGCAGGTATAATACAACTTAGAACCCATTTGCTCATATAATAAGCGCTGGCCTTCTCTTTGTTGTTTTCTACAAGCTTGTATAATTTTTACATCCATTGTATGCTTTGCTTTCTTATATAGAGATTAAAAATTGGAAAAAGGTTGGGATGACCTTAAAATATTTTTTTAAAATTAAGTATATTTACTCAAACGCAATGCCAAATGAAAAATATTTCTATAGATTCTCTAAAAGTTTCAAGTACAATAAAGCTTGCTGATTTTCCGACTTTAATTGATGTAGCTACTTCTGAAAAGAAGAAAGAAAAGGAGTTACAAAAAATTAGAGAAAAGCTAAGTAAAATTCAAGATATGATGTATGCACATAATAAATATAGTGTGCTTATTTGTCTACAAGGAATGGATACTGCAGGAAAAGACAGTTTAATAAGAGAAGTTTTTAAAGAATTTAATGCCCGTGGAGTTGTGGTACATAGTTTTAAAACGCCAAATACTAATGAACTAGAGCACGATTTTTTATGGCGTCATTATTTGGCTTTGCCCGAAAAAGGAAAATTTTCCGTTTTTAATAGAACACACTATGAAAATGTATTGATTACAAGAGTTCATCCTGAATATATTGTAAATGAAAATATTCCTGGTATTGATAAAGTTGATGATATTACTCCAGAATTTTGGGAAAACAGATTTGAAAGCATTAATGCATTTGAAAAGCATGTTGCTTCAAATGGGGTTATTATTTTGAAATTCTTTTTGCATTTAAGTAAAGAAGAACAACGTCAACGATTATTACGTCGTTTAGAAAAAGAAAAGCACAATTGGAAATTTTCTCCAGCCGATTTAAAAGAAAGACTACTTTGGGAAGATTATCAAAAATGCTATGAAGAAGCGATAAATAAAACTTCCAAACCTCATGCGCCTTGGTTAATTATTCCAGCCGATAATAAAGAAACTGCTCGTTATTTAGTTGCGAAATCTATTTTGGAAGAACTAGAAAAATACGAATTTCATTATCCGGAATTAGATGATGAGGTTAAAGGAAACATTAAAATGTATCACGATAAATTAGCGAGTGAAAAGTAGAATTCAATTAAGATGGAAAATTATTTAGACATTATTTTTAGAAGTATTTCGGTTTATTTGTTTTTGGTAATTGTATTACGTTTTTTTGGTAAAAAAGAACTTTCTCAATTAAACACTTCAGATGTTATACTTGTCCTTTTATTGAGTAACTCTGTTCAAAATGCTATGGTTGGTAATAATTCTTCCTTGTTAGGCGGTTTACTTGCAGCAACTTCTTTATTTTTAATTAACTTTATTTCTAAGAAAATAGTAGTAAAATCAGCATTTTTCAAGCAGTTGATTAGTGACAAACCAGAAATTTTAATTCATAATGGTGTAATTGAGTTTAAGACTTTAGCAAGATTAGGTATCACTTCTGAGGAACTACAAGAATCGATGCGAGAACACGGAATTCAGTTTTATAAAGATGTTAAATTGGCTATTTTTGAAATTGATGGTAATATTAGTTTTATCTCTGGTGAGAATTCAAATTTAAAAAGAAGTGTTCACAAGAGAAAAATTCGTAAAAATTTAGGTAATTTAAATTGAAATATTAGGTTATGGATTACTCATTAACTAAGACCTATTACGTTTAAAAAAATGTCTACCTTTGCAACCAAATTGCAAAAAAAATGACTTTATCTACTTACACAAAAGAGTTTTCTTATAATTTAAGACTGGCCTATCCTATTATTTTAGGAATGTTAGGTCATACGGTTGTAGGAATTGTAGATAATATCATGGTTGGTAAATTGGGACCAACTGAATTAGCTGCTGTTTCTCTAGGAAATAGTTTTGTGTTCATTGCTATGTCGTTAGGAATTGGTTTTTCTACTGCTATTACGCCACTTGTTGCTGAAGCAGATGGAAGAAAAGATGTTGAAGGTGGAAGAAGTGCATTTCATCACGGATTGTATTTATGTACGATTTTAGGAGCTGCTTTATTTGTGATTATATTTTGTTCAAAGCCACTTATTTCTTTCATGGGTCAGCCCGAAAATGTGGTGGAATTGGCAAAACCTTATTTAGATATAGTTGCTTTTTCGTTAATTCCATTAATTATGTTTCAAGCGTATAAGCAATTTGCCGATGGAATGAGCGAAACGAAACTATCTATGTGGGCAACTATAATTGCAAATATTGTAAATGTAGTCTTGAATTATTTATTGATTTACGGAATTTGGTTTTTCCCAGAATTAGGAATCGTAGGTGCTGCCATTGGAACTATCGTTTCGCGATTTGTAATGTTAGGTTACATGCATTATATGATGAATTTAAGAGAACGTTTTCATCCGTACTTTAAAGGATTCAGCTTAAAAGAAATTAAAAAATCAGTCAATATTCAAATCATAAAATTAGGAACGCCATCGGCAATGCAAATGTTTTTTGAAGTGGCCTTGTTCACTGGTGCCATTTGGCTTTCAGGACGATTAGGAACTACAAGTCAAGCTGCAAACCAAGTTGCGTTGAGTTTAGCTTCTTTTACCTTTATGTTTGCTATGGGATTAAGCGTTGCGGCAATGATTAGAGTAGCCAACCAAAAAGGATTAGAAGATTATAATAAGCTAAGATTAGTCGCCGTATCTATATTTTTATTGGGTGCATTTATGGCAGTAGGTTTTGCTGTAGTATTTATGTTGTTTCATGTAGAGTTACCAAAACTTTTTGTTGACATGAAAGATGCTTCAACGTTGGCAGAAAATACAGAAGTAGTGACTATTGCGGCACAATTATTATTAGTTGCTGCCGTTTTTCAAATATCCGATAGTTTACAAGTTGTTGCACTAGGAGCTTTACGTGGATTACAAGATGTAAAAATCCCTATGTACATGACTTTTATTTCTTATTGGGTAGTTGGTTTTCCAATTTCTATTTATTTAGGACTGTATACTTCATTTGGAGCATCAGGAATATGGATTGGACTTTTAGCTGGTTTAACAACAGCATCTGTTTTATTATTTATCCGATTTAATTATCTTACCAAAAAAATGATTAAAACTCAAGATCAAGCTCAATAGTAAAAATAAAGATCAAGTTAAAGAAATAAACGAATACACAAATAATCAAATAAATATAGAATATGAACTTACCAAAATTTGTAATAGGCGATAATACTGACTTTCCTGAAGATATATTTGTAATCCACTTAGATTTCCCCCAATTTATCATTAATTTAAAAGATGATGAGGTTGAGTTTTTAGAAGATATTTCTGCTGAAGACGAAAGAGAATTAGAAACAGAAATGGAACATTTAATTACGCTTGCAGAAGAATTCTACGATAGAGAAATGGAACGTTACGAGAAGGATTAGTTTGTAAATTTTAAAGTAAATATTCATGAGAATATATAAACCTAAAATCTATATTTATATTTTTCTTTCAATTTTTCTATTAAGTTGTGGAAAGTCAAATGATCAAATTGATTATGATGATGAAATTAAAGTTAATAAAACTAAATTTTATTATCCACATTCTTATGATGATTTATGGAGAACTTACAATCCGAAATTAGTTGGAAGCTATGGATGGATTAAAAGAGATTGTGATGAAAAAGATTTAAATGAAAGAATCAATGTTAAAGTGATTAGTCAAAATCTAAATCATAAAGGTTGGGGTAAGTATGAAGGAAAATTAAAGGTTAAAAAAACTAATAGTAATTTAATTTTTGAAATAAATTTTGAGTGCTTTACACCAAATTACAAAATAGGAGAATGGTTAAAATAATTAACCTATTTCCCAAAATACTTTTCCAATAAAATTTGAGCGGCTGCAAAAGGGGAAACTTCATTATTTTGCACCGCTTTTTTATTTTCTTCCAGCAGTGTCATAATTTCAGGATGGTTATAAAAATGTGTTTTTAATTGTTCGTTGATAGTTTCCATCATCCAAAATTGGTTTTGCTCTTGGCGTTTGTTTTGAAAATGATGGTTTCCTTTTGCTAATTCAAAATAGTCGGTAATCAATTTCCAAACGTTGTCAATTCCGTTTTTTTCAATAGCACTACAGGTCGTTACTTTTGGCATCCAACCACTTTTTTTAGCAGGAAACATGTGTAACGCTCTGTTGAACTCGGTTTTGGCTAATTTTGCTTTTGCCATATTATCCCCGTCGGCTTTATTAATTACAATAGCATCTGCCATTTCCATAATACCACGTTTAATACCTTGCAATTCGTCGCCAGCACCAGCAATTTTCAATAATAAAAAGAAATCCACCATACTATGAACCGCGGTTTCACTTTGGCCAACACCAACGGTTTCAATAACAATCGTATCAAAACCACAAGCTTCACATAAAATAATAGCTTCACGTGTTTTACGAGCCACGCCGCCTAAACTATCTCCAGAAGCACTTGGACGAATAAACGCATTTTCATCTTTTACCAATTCTTCCATTCGGGTTTTATCTCCCAAAATACTACCATGACTAATAGAACTACTTGGGTCAACCGCTAAAACAGCTACTTTTTTACCTAAAGACGTTAAATGTTTTCCAAAAGCTTCAATAAACGTACTTTTTCCCACACCAGGAACGCCAGTAATTCCAATTCTAACTGATTTATTAGCATGTGGTAAACAACCTTGGATAACTTCGGTTGCTTTTTCTAAATGGGAAATATTAGTACTTTCTACTAAAGTTATAGCGCGACTCAAAGCGGTTTTGTCACCTTTTAAAATAGCATCAATTAATTCAGTTGCGGAAGGTTGTTTTCTTCTAAATTGCTGAATTTGTTTTGCAACAGCATTACTCACCGCTTCGGGTTGGTTAATGCCGTTTACTTCTGATAAAGCCGATTTGTTTTTTGGTTCTTCCAAAGTTTTTGAGTCTTTGTGTAAAAGTACGAAATTTTTGAAAAAATTAAACTTTCATTCTAATAATCAAATAATGCTTTTAACTTTGTATTTCAGTAAAAAGTATGGACAATATTATATTAATTTTTCTTTGTTTGTTTACAGGAATTGTTTTTCAATACATAAAAGCATTTCCTACCAACATGCATGTTTCGTTAAACCAATTTGTAATTTACGTTTCTTTGCCTGCTTTGGCATTGTATTATATTCCTAAAATTGAAATTTCTACAGCGCTTTTATACCCGCTTGGAATTGCTTGGTTAGGTTTTGGATTGTCTTTTTTGTTTTTTTATAGTATTGGTAAATATTACGGTTGGTCTAAAAAACTTATTGGCTGCCTTGTATTGACTGCAGGATTAGGAAACACATCTTTTGTTGGTTTTCCAGTTATTGAGGCTCTATATGGCTCTAAAGGATTGGAAACGGCGATTATTATAGATCAACCCGGTTCGTTTGTGGTTATGGCAACATTAGGGATTTTAGTAGCAACAATGTTTTCAAGAGACGCTTCAAATCCACAATCGATTCTAACTAAGATTTTACTGTTTCCGCCTTTTATCGCTTTTGGAATTGCCATTATTATCAATATTTTAAAAGTTGACTTTCCAGAAGAATTACAAACCGTTTTTCATAGAATAGGAGATACCGTTACGCCAATTGCTTTAATTGCCGTTGGGTTACAACTTAAAATTGAACGAAAGAGCAAACATTTTGGCTTTTTAGGATTAGGCTTATTTTTCAAATTAATCATTACTCCGGCATTCTTTTATATTTTCTATAAAAAAGTTTTAGGCGGAACCGGATTAATGATCGATGTTTCTATTTTAGAAGCTGGAATGGCGCCTATGATTACAGGAACCATTTTAGCATCAAATTACGGATTGAAACCTAAATTAAGTAGTATGATGGTAGGTGTGGGAATTCCGTTATCTTTTGTAACTTTAGCTTTTTGGTATTGGGTATTAATTACTTTTTAAATTATGGTAAATTTAGATCAAAATATTATTTCTTCTTTACAGAATATTGTGGGTGCTTCATTTGTTTTTACAGATGAAGAAACACGAAAAGACTACGGACATGATGAAACGGAAGATTATAATTTTCCGCCACATGTTGTGGTAAAACCTGCAAACACATTAGAAATTTCTGAAATAATGAAGTTGGCTAATGCCAATGCAATTCCGGTTGTTCCTATAGGAGGAAGAACAGGTTTAAGTGGTGGTGCATTATCTATTCTTGGAGGAATTGGTCTTTCTATGGAGCGATTGAATAAAATTTTGTCTATTGATGAGCAAAACCTTCAAGTGATAACGGAACCCGCTGTAATTACTCAAGTTTTAAAAGAAGCGGTTTTAGAAAAAGGTTTGTTTTATCCGGTGGATCCAAGCAGTATGGGAAGCTGTTTTATTGGTGGAAATATTGCTGAAAATTCGGGTGGTGCAAGAGCTGTGAAATATGGTGTTACCAAAGATTATGTATTGAATTTAGAAGTGGTTTTGCCTAATGGTGAAATTATTTGGACTGGAGCTAATACATTAAAAAACTCAACAGGTTATAATTTAACGCAATTGATGGTGGGTAGCGAAGGAACACTAGGAATTGTTACCAAAATTGTTTTAAAACTTTGGCCAAAAAACAACCATAATGTATTAATGTTGGTTCCTTTTTATAAATCAGAGCAAGCTTGTGAAGCTGTTTCTGCTATTTTTAGAGCCGGAATTGTTCCAAGTGCTTTAGAGTTTATGGAACGTGATGCTTTAGATTGGACCATGAAATTTATTGATGGTGTAAGTGTACCAATTAAAGAGAATATACAAGCGCATTTGTTAATTGAAGTAGATGGGAATTATCCCGATATTTTATTTCAAGAAGCCGAAAAAATAATGAATGTAGTGGAAGCTTTTGAAATTGATGAGGTTTTATTTGCCGATACAGAAGAACAGAAAAATGCACTTTGGAAAATGCGTAGGGCAGTAGGAGAAGCTGTGAAATCGAATTCTGTTTATAAAGAAGAAGATACGGTTGTGCCAAGATATGAATTACCTACTTTACTAAAAGGAGTGAAAGAAATTGGAAATAAATACGGATTTCAGTCGGTTTGTTATGGCCACGCTGGTGATGGAAATTTACATATTAATATTGTAAAAGGAGAAATGACAGATGAGAATTGGAAAACAGAAGTGCCAAAAGGAATTACTGAAATTTTCGAATTAACGGTTGCCTTAAAAGGAACACTTTCTGGCGAACACGGAATTGGTTATGTGCAAAAGAATTTTATGTCAATTGCCTTTAGTAACATGGAATTACAATTAATGAAAGGAATTAAAAAGGTATTTGATCCTAATAATATTCTAAATCCAGAAAAAATATTTCCGGATGAGGTTTAAATTACGTTCAACAAATTAATTAAATTTTGTTGAACATATATCTTTTATTTTTAAATGCTGAATTGTAACTTTATTATGTATAATAAAGTTGTCTGTGTTAATGTCGTCTAGGTTATATAAATTTGAATTTAAATCTAAAAAAACATTTATATTTAAATCTGTGTTTTGAAATTCTTCTGATAGTATTGTTATTGTTTCTTTTACTAATTTTCCGCTTTTTTCAAAAGTATAGAGTTCTTTTGGTATTAAAACGAAATGATATATAGTATGATAAATATTATTGTACGGATTTAAGCAATTTTTCAATTTATAAAATGCAGTGTTATATTCATTTTTATCTGTAAAGAAATAATAATAATTATGGATTATTCCATATTTTGGATAATCGATAGTTTTATATTCTATTGTTAAAGTATCAGCAATTAGCTCTCCATGCCTTGAATTTTGACCAAAAGTTGAATTAATTGCAACTAATAAAATTGTTAAAATATAGATTTTTTTCATTTTTTACCTTTCTAAAAACTCTAATAAAACAACATCGGCATTTTTAAATGTTGGCGCTTGTTCAATTATACTGACTGCTTTTTTCTTATTAATTTTAAGGGTAATATCGGCTTCAGTTGTAAACAATAAACCTGTAAAAAATGGATTTGTGAAATAAGGCGTTAATTCAGATTCTAAATTTTCAATTTCATGAACAGATGTTATTTCATGCTTTTCACCATCATATATTTTTTTAGTATGAGTGCATTTTAATACATTATTTTCTACTATTAATTTTATGTAAATGTTTTGTAGTTCAGGTTTTCCAATCGTTTTTGCCAAAGTCAATTTTGCAAATGTACCTTTAGAAATACTTTCATGAACTGCTTTGAAAAATGCAGTATATGTGATGTTGTTTTCCATTTATAAACCTAATTCAGCTTTTACTTTTTCATCAAAAAGCATAGAAAACAATTTGTTCTCTTTGTCTTTGTTTAAAAATTTCCATTTGTTGTTTGTTAACTCATCTGCAACTGCGATTAAAGTAGAACGCAATTTTATTCTAAAAGCATTTTTTTCTTTATCATAAGTAACTTCTTCCGCTTCCATTGATGATTTAAAAATATCAGTCATCATTTCTCCATCTTCCATAGGCTCATTAAAAGTCATTTCCATTACATTGTCATGGTCAACTAAGCAAAAAGTTTGTTTTCCTATTTTTTTAATTTCCCCAAATTCAAAATTTGGTTCAACTTGAACTAATTTGATAGTAAACTGCTCATTAGACATCATTTGTTCAAACATTTCTTTCATTTGCTCTTTTGGAATAATGTCAAAAACTTTTGGATATGTAGTTTCAAAAATGGCATCATAATTCATGTTTGCAGATGATATATATGCTTTTTTTGCATCTACCTTTAAAGTAGTCATGTCTTGCGCTATTGCAGAAAATGTTGTGCTTATTAAGAAAGCAACAAGTAAAATTGATTTTTTCATTATTTATGTTTTTTCAAATATAAAAAATCCTCAACTCTTTTTATGATGTTGAGGATTTTTTTTATTAAATATTATTTGAGTTGATTTATTCGTTTACTAAAACCCATTCTCCAGAAGCCAACATAGATTCCGCTTTTTTGAATTTCATAGTTTCGCTTTTTCCACTCATTACATGCTTAATAGTAACCGTATCATTACGATTAATTTTTGGCATTTCTCTAGTAATAGTTTCCGTTACTTGAGGTTTGTTTTGAGCTTGCTGACCAGCTTCTCTATTACGAGCGGCTAATTCATCACTATTTAAAACTTCTTCTTTAGATTCAGTATAATTTCCTTTTTGAGAAACTTGTTTTGCTTCACTAATTTCATTAGGATTTTGAGATGGTAAATCTGCTTTAAATAAGAAAGAAATTACTTCTCTATTTACATTATCCATCATTTTTTTGAATAAGTTGAAAGCTTCAAACTTATAAATTAATAAAGGATCTTTTTGTTCGTGAACAGCTAATTGAACCGATTGTTTCAACTCGTCCATTTTACGAAGGTGCTTTTTCCAAGCTTCATCAATAATAGCAAGTGAAACATTTTTTTCAAAATCAGTAATTAATGATTTTGCTTCTGTTTGATATGCTTTCTCTAAGTTAGTAACAATGTTTAACGATTTAATTCCGTCAGTAAATGGAACTACAATTCGTTCATATTTACCGTTGTTGTTCTCGTATACATTTTTAACAACAGGGAAAGCTTCTTTTGCATTTCGCGCAATTTTATCTGTATAATGTGCTAAAACCGCTTTATATGTTTTTGCTGTAATTTCAGTTTCTGAAAGTTTTGCAAATTCACTTTGTGAAACTGGCGCACTGATTGAGAAATTACGAATTAATTCAAATTCATAATTTTTATAATCATTTACTGCTTTATTTTCTTGAACAATGATTTCACTTGTATCGAACATCATGTTAGCTATGTCAACATTTAAACGCTCACCATGTAAAGCATGTCTTCTTCTTTTGTAAACAACTTCACGTTGAGCGTTCATTACGTCATCATATTCTAATAAACGTTTACGAATACCAAAGTTGTTTTCTTCTACTTTTTTCTGCGCTCTTTCAATAGACTTAGTCATCATTGAATGTTGAATTACTTCACCTTCTTCAAGACCCATTCTATCCATAACTTTCGCAACACGTTCAGAACCAAATAAACGCATTAAGTTGTCTTCCAATGAAACGTAGAATTGTGAACTACCCACATCTCCTTGACGACCTGCACGACCTCTTAACTGACGGTCAACACGACGAGAATCATGACGTTCTGTTCCTACAATTGCTAAACCGCCAGCAGCTTTTACTTCGGCAGATAGTTTAATGTCGGTACCACGACCGGCCATGTTTGTTGCAATTGTTACTACTCCAGGGTTACCAGCTTCGGCAACAATTTCTGCTTCGCTTTTGTGCATTTTTGCATTCAATACGTTATGGTTAATTCCACGCATTTTAAGCATTCTGCTCAATAATTCAGAAATTTCTACTGAAGTTGTTCCAATTAATACCGGACGACCTGATTGTGATAGTTTTACAACATCTTCAATAACTGCGTTGAATTTTTCACGAACTGATCTATAAATTAAATCTTCTTTATCTTTTCTTGCAATAGGTTTATTTGTTGGAATTTCTACAACATCTAATTTGTAAATTTCCCAAAACTCACCTGCTTCTGTAACAGCTGTTCCTGTCATACCAGCAAGTTTGTTGTACATTCTAAAGTAATTTTGAAGTGTTACCGTTGCAAAAGTTTGTGTAGCAGCTTCAATTTTTACATTTTCTTTAGCTTCGATTGCTTGGTGTAAGCCATCAGAATAACGACGACCGTCCATGATACGACCTGTTTGTTCGTCAACAATCATTACTTTATTGTCCATAATTACATATTCGGTATCTTTTTCAAATACCGTATATGCTTTTAACAATTGAGTAAGTGTATGAATTCGCTCAGATTTAATTGAGAAATCTTTGTATAATTCTTCTCTTTTTTCCGCTTCATCTTCAGTTGAAAGGCCTAATTTTTCAATTTTAGCAATTTCAGTTCCAATATCTGGTAAAACGAAAAAGTTGTTTTCTGTATCTTGAGATAAAAACTGAATTCCGTTATCTGTTAATTCAACTTGATTGTTTTTTTCTTCAATAACAAAGTATAAAGCCTCATCAATTTTTGGCATTTCTCTGTTATTGTCTTGCATGTATTGGTTTTCTGTCTTTTGAAGTAATTGTTTAATTCCTTCTTCCGATAAAAACTTAATTAATGCTTTATTTTTAGGTAATGCTCTGTAAGTTCTTAATAAATAAAAACCTCCGTCTTTTGTATTACCTTCTTTAATTAACCTTTTTGCTTCGATTAAACACTCGTTAGCTAATTTACGTTGTAAACCAACTAAGTTTTCTACTTTTGGTTTTAATTCTAAGAATTCATGACGATCTCCTTGAGGAACCGGTCCAGAAATAATTAATGGCGTACGAGCATCATCAATTAATACCGAATCGACCTCATCGACAATTGCATAATTGTGTTTGCGTTGTACTAAATCTTCTGGTGAGTGCGACATGTTATCTCTCAAATAATCGAAACCGAATTCGTTATTTGTTCCATAAGTAATGTCTGCATTATAAGCTTTTCTACGTTCTTCAGTGTTTGGTTTGTGATTGTCAATACAGTCAACAGTTAAACCGTGAAATTCAAATAGAGGTGCTTTCCAAGTGCTATCACGACGAGCTAAGTAATCATTTACAGTTACTAAGTGAACTCCGTTTCCTGTTAATGCATTTAAATACATTGGTAAAGTTGCAACTAATGTTTTTCCTTCACCTGTTTGCATTTCAGCAATTTTACCTTGATGTAAAACCACACCACCAATTAACTGAACATCGTAATGAATCATGTCCCAAGTGATTGCTTTACCAGCAGCATCCCATGAGTTTGCCCAATTTGTTTGGTCGCCAACAATTGTAATGTATGGTTTTGTTGCAGATAACTCTCTATCTTTTTCAGTTGAAGTTACGGTAACAATACTGTTTTCCTTAAATCTACGAGCTGTTTCTTTTAAAACGGCAAAAGCTTCGGGAAGAATATCGTTTAATACTTTTTCAGAAAGTTCATATGCTTCTTTTTCAATAGCATCGATTTCAACATATATATCTTCACGAGCATCAATGTCTTGTGTAGTTTCTGCTTCAGCTTTTAAAGCAGCGATTTTATTATCTTTTTCTAGTCTAGCTTCTTTTATTAATGCTTTGAATTCTTGAGTTTTGGCTCTTAATTCATCATTTGATAAAGCGGCAAGTTTAGACTCAAAAGTCTTCACTTTGTTTACTAGTGGCTGAATAGCCTTTATATCTTTTTGGGACTTGTCGCCCACAAACATTTTTAATACAGAATTTACTAAACTCATTTTTATTTTTTTTCTATAATGGTTAACAAATGTAAACAAAAAAAAGCCTCAATAGGAGACTTTTTTATGTTGTATTCTTTATCTTTTAATACTCGTCCTCATTCCAAAGGTAATCTTCGTCTGTAGGATAATCGGGCCAAATTTCTTCGATAGACTCATAGATTTCACCTTCGTCTTCAATAGACTGTAAGTTTTCTACCACCTCAAGAGGCGCACCAGTTCTAATGGCATAGTCGATAAGTTCATCTTTGGTAGCTGGCCAAGGCGCATCACTTAAATATGACGCTAATTCTAATGTCCAATACATCTTATATCGATTTTAGTTTTTGCAAAAGTAATTTTAATACTTAAAAAAGCAATTTTTTTTAGTGTTTTTCTTTAAATTTAAGAACGTTTTCTTTTAAGATTCAATATTTTACCTTTATTCTAACGTATTTTGGTTAAAATATTAGATTCATTTTTGAATACTTGTGCAGTAAAAAAGATTCTTATTTTCTAGGAATCCATTGTACTTCATCTGCGTTTAAATCTAAAGACAACTTTCGTGCCAACACAAAAAGATAGTCAGAAAGTCGGTTTAGGTATTTAATTACAAACTCATCTGTAGGCTCTATGTCATTTAAATGGGTTGCTAAACGCTCTGCTCTACGACAAACACACCTTGCAATATGACAATATGACACAGTTGTGTGTCCTCCAGGTAAAACAAAATGTGTCATTGGCGGTAGGCTTTCTTCCATATTATCAATTTCGTTTTCTAGATATTCTATGTCTTTTTCTTGAATTCCTAAGTTTTGTAATCTTGGTTGTCCGTTTTTCAATGTTTCTTTTTCTGGTGGTGTTGCCAAAATTGCACCAACTGTAAAAAGACGATCTTGAACTTCAATTAAAACGTTTTTATAGAGAGTGTTTATGTCTTGGTCGCGAATTAAACCTATGTGAGAATTTAACTCGTCTACAGTTCCATAACTTTCTATGCGAATATGGTGTTTTGGTACACGTGTGCCTCCAAAAAGAGCAGTTGTTCCTTTATCGCCTGTTTTTGTATATACTTTCATATTTTTTGAGTAGCTTTTTATTTTTTCTTAGTTCCCTTAATGTTGAAAGTCTTTCTGTGATTTAAGTTAGTAGAACCTTTTTTGTATACTAAACGCAAAAGAATATATAAAAAGACTAATATTCCGACTAAGTAAAACATATTCATTTTAAATTTTATCAAAGATAGCCTAAAGCTTATAAAAGAAAAAATGATTTATTTGATAGCCCTGATGGGAATGGCATCCTTTTTTTATAAAAAAAAGATATAATGAACAGCAGGAATAAAGCAATCAAATACAATACAAACTATTCGCTTTAAATATATATTAAGAAACTAATAATTATCTATTTTTTACATCGCTTTCAATAACACCATCGCGAAGACGAATAATTCTATGAGCATGAGCAGCAATATCTTCTTCATGAGTTACTAGAATAACCGTATTTCCATTGGCATGAATGTCGTTAAAAAGACCCATAATTTCTACAGAAGTTTTACTGTCTAAGTTTCCGGTAGGTTCATCAGCAAGAATAATTGATGGTTTGTTTACCAAAGCACGACCAACAGCTACACGTTGACGTTGTCCACCTGAAAGTTGATTGGGTTTATGGTCCATTCTATCGGCTAGTCCAACCTGAGTTAGTACTTCAGTGGCTCTTTCGTTTCTTTCGGCTTTAGAGAATCCGGCATAAACCATTGGTAAAGCTACATTGTCTAAAGCTGTAGTTCTTGGCATTAAATTAAATGTTTGAAAAACGAAACCAATTTCTTTATTTCTAATTTCGGCTAATTCTTCATCTTGCATTTCACTTACGTGCTTTCCATTTAAAACATAAGTTCCACCAGTCGGGGTGTCTAAACAACCTAATAGGTTCATAAGTGTAGATTTTCCAGAACCTGAAGGTCCCATTAAAGCTACATATTCTCCTTTGTTTATAGTTAAATCTATTCCTTTTAAAACATGTACAATTTCATTTCCAAGTGGAAAATCTCTAGTGATATTTTTAATTTCGATTATTGGTTGTGCCATTTCTGTATAGAATTTAGAATTTAGAATTCTGAAAATTTGAATTCTTAACTAAACATAAGTAGAAAAAGAGGTGGTTTTGTTACAAAGCACAATTTATATTTTATCTAAGTAGGAAATTTGATTAGTTATTTCGCGTGCATTTATTTTTATTATAGTATCAATTTGTTTGTTATTTGCAACAATAATTTTAGTTTCGTTAAAAAATGGTTCTTTTGAATTTATTAAAGTAAAGTTTTCATTCATGCCTTTTTTTAACTCAGATATATCTAATACTGCTCCAGAAGCATTAATGATATAATGACAATTTTTATTACTTTTATTGGATTGAAAATAGTGGTAAAAATATTTATTGCAACTATGACATCCTTGTTCACTAATTACTATAATTTTATTTGCCTTTTTTGGAATTGTAATTTGTTTATTTTGAAAAAGTTGAACGGTTTCATTAGCATATTTTTCTTCTTTACAAGAAATGAATAAGAAACTACATAGTAAAAAGAGTATAGATTGTTTTTTCATCTGTTGATTTTTTTAAATTCTCCATTAATATTCCTTCGTTAGTAATTAATACTGAGCTCCCACAATATGTTTTGTCTTTAAAAGCTATTTCATTTACTTTATTAAAATTTAAATCGTATTTAATAATAGAAAATGGATACTCTGATATATGAATATCTTCCCCATTTACATTTAAATTCATGACCAAATAAATAAAATTATCATGTACAACAACCTTGTTAATAAATCCATATTTTGAATATAATTCATGATAATCTTTAGAGAAAGCCTTTTTTTCTAGAGTAAAGGCCTTTACGCCTATATTGGTATATGAAGAATTGATTTTAACTTTATCTATTAATTGTAGAGTACTTCTATCATAAACAAATAAAAAATTTGAATAACCAGACATAACATAAATTTTATCTTTATAAGCATAAAAACTTGTCATTTCAAAATATTGCAGTGGTTTTGAAGATAGGTTTTTGTAGAAAATACCTCCATATTGATATTCTCTTTTTTTTGAATCGAAAATGTTTTTAATCTTAAGATGTTTTGGTTTGTAAAAGGCGTCTTCATAATACGTTTTGTATTCTTTGTCTGTATAACCTCTCCAATCGCAAAAAAAGAGCAACTCTTTGTAATTGTCAGAAAAATTAGTATTTTGAAGCAATAGGTAAGTATAAACATCTGTCCCAACTTCCCTTTTTAAAGGAATAGTTTCGTTTATTATACCTGCTGAATTAGTAAGGTACAAGGTGTTAAAACCTAAAACACAAATACTATCTTTGTTATGAATAACAATTTTATCAATATTTATTTGATTTTCATTAAAGCTTTGTAGTGGAATTTCATATTCAAAATCTCCGTTTAAACCAAAAACTTTAATCGTTTTATGCGTAACGGGGTCAGCAATGTAAAAATATTCCTTTTGATCATTTGGGTCTTTAAAAGTGCCTCTAAATTTTCTAAGTGAGCCAAAATTAGTATTAAATGTAACTTCTTTTTGGAATGTTATCTCTTTTTTATCACAACTAATTGTCAATAGAAATATAATTAGTAATAAACTGCTTTTTTTTATATTGTTTATCATTTGTTAAATAAATTAAATAGGCTTAAGAATTGATGATTAAAACAATTTTCTTAAGCCTATTATATTTTTCTTACTATTCTATTGAAAAAGGGTATGCATCAATAATTTTATTGCTTCTTTTAAAGAGAATGACATCTCTTTTCTCTGAAACATTTTTATGTATTGTTACAGATACATTTTCAGAATTTAATTGATTTAAAGTAAATAATAGCTTAAACTTCCTTGTATAGCAATTGCAACACAAATAAATAAAAAAAAACGATTTATTTTATATAAAAATAAAGTTTAACTTTAAGTACATTTTTTCTGTAAATAATTTTATGTAATAAGTATACTGTTGAAATTCAATTTTATAGCCTTATTTTTTCAAAAATAAAAGAACTTAAAGTTTTATTTGGGTTGATGACGAAGTGTTCCTTTTTTTGTTCTTTTCTGAAGAAAACTATTCCCCACTGAAAAGTATCAATTGTAACGGTAACTTGTGGATGGTTTTTTATAATTTCCCATGCATCTTCCATGTCTTTTGACCAATGAATGTCATCAAAAATCCAAACAGAATCATTTGTGATTGTTGGTAATAGAAGTTCAAAATACTCTAAAGTTGCTTTTTTAGAATGATTACCGTCGAAATAGATAAAGTCGAAAGTCGAAAGTCGAAAGTCACAAGAATTCAAATAGCTTGAGAATTCAGTCTTAATGAATTCAATATTGTTAAATCCAAACTTTTGACTTTCCTCTTTTGACTTTTGACTTGTGGAAGGACAACCTTCTAATGTGGTAATATTTGCCTTTGAATTCCCAAGCGATAGAGCAGAAGAAGCTAAACCTAATGACGTTCCAATCTCTAAAATTTGTTCAGGTTGAAAATAGCGGACAATTCTAAATAAAAGTTCGGCGTTTTTTGATGTTATTCCCGCTGTTTTTGCAATTTTTGAAACTTCTCTTGTGTTGGATTTGAAAATTCTAGAACCTGCACCAAAATCGGTTACTTCAATAGTGTTTTTATTTTCTAAAAGCGAATTTCTGTATTTTTTTAAAACTTCATATTCAGGATAATTGGTTTTATCATGGAAACATTTGGTAACTAAATCATATACAAAAGGCGAATGCACTCCATGTTCGTTTTTGGAGTTGAAAAGGAATTTTATATAGGATTTAATTAAATGATTCATTTTTTAATGATTAGTGAAAAGTGACTAGTAACTAGTAATTAGCTAGGCTGTTCACTAATTACTTTTTTATTCAATTTTAGCCGAAAGTTCAAACCAACGTTCTTCTTTAGCTTCTATTTTTTTAATAATATTTTGTAATTCGTTTGCCTTTTTTTCAATGGCGTCGTCTGCTACTTTTCCATCAGAGAACAATTGTTCAATTTTAGCTTTTTCGAATTCTAAATCTTTGATTTCTCTTTCAATTTTTTGATATTCTTTTTGTTCGTTGAAAGTTAAACCAGTCGTAATATTTTGCTGTTTCCAATCTTTTTTATCGGCTTTATTGTCTTCTTTTTGTTGCACATCTGCCGAATCTTCATACGCTCTAAAATCGGAATAATTTCCTGGAAAATCTTCTACTTCTCCCGCACCTCTGAAAACAAATAAATGGTCTACAATTTTATCCATGAAATACCTGTCGTGAGAAACAACTAATAAATTTCCAGGGAAATCTAATAAGAAACTTTCCAATACATTTAACGTTACGATATCTAAGTCATTTGTAGGCTCATCCAAAATTAAAAAGTTAGGATTCTGAATCAAAACCGTACATAAATATAAACGTTTCAATTCTCCACCACTTAATTTATCTACAAAATCATATTGTTTTTTGGCGTCAAATAAAAAGCGTTCTAATAATTGCGAAGCCGAAATAATTTTCCCTTTGGTAAGTGGAATATATTCTCCGTATTCTTTAATAATGTCAATTACTTTTTGACCTGGTTTTGGATTGATTCCACTTTGTGTGTAATAGCCAATTTTTATCGTGTCACCTACTATTACCTTTCCAGAATCTGGAGGCATAGTTTGCGTCATTATATTTAAGAAAGTAGATTTTCCTGTTCCATTTTTACCAATAATCCCAATGCGTTCTCCACGTTGAAAAGCATAAGAGAAATCATCTAAAATTACTCTATCTTTGAAACTTTTGTTCAGCTTCACCAATTCGATAATTTTGCTTCCCATTCGTTCCATGTTGATTTCCAATTCAACTACATTTTCTTTTCTACGACTTTCGGCTTTTTCTTTTATTTTGTAAAAATCATCTTGACGCGATTTTGATTTGGTAGTTCTAGCCTTAGGTTGTCTTCGCATCCAAGCTAATTCTTTTACGAATAAGTTTTGTGCTTTATCTATACTTGCGTTTTCAGAAGCAATTCGTTCTTCTTTTTTCTCTAAATAATAAGAATAATTTCCTTTATATTGGTATAATTTTCCGTTGTCTAATTCGATGATTTCGTTACAAACGCGTTCTAAGAAGAAACGGTCGTGTGTAACCATGAAAAGAGTAATGTTCTCTTTAGCAAAATAACTTTCCAACCATTCAATCATTTCTAAGTCTAAGTGATTGGTTGGTTCATCTAAAATCAGTAAATCAGGACGACTAATTAAGATGATAGCTAAAGCTAAACGTTTTTTTTGTCCACCAGAAAGACCTTTTACTTTTACTTTTAAATCTTCTAATTTAAGTTTAGAAAGAATTTGTTTGTATTGTGTTTCAAAATCCCAAGCATTGTGTCGATCCATATCATCAAAAGCTCTTTGATATACTTCTTCATCTTCCGGATTTTCTAATGCTTTTTCGTAACGTTCAATTACTTTTAAAATTTCATTGTCTGATGCGAAAATACTTTCTTCAACCGTTAATTCATCCTGAAGATTATTGTCTTGAGATAGAAAAGCCATTTTGATTTCTTTACGAACAATAACTTGACCAGTATCGGGCTCGTCAAAACCATTCAACATGTTCATTATAGTTGTTTTTCCAGAACCATTTTTGGCAATAAAAGCTATTTTTTGGTCTTTATTAATTCCAAACGAAATGTTTTCAAACAAAACACGTTCGCCATAAGCTTTTGATATATTTTCGACTGATAAGTAATTCACTGCGATTTATTTTTTGCAAAAGTAACATTTTCAAATTTTCAAATTACCACAATTTCACATTATATTTGTCAAATGCAACTATCTGTAATAATTCTCAACTATAATGTGCGCTATTTTTTAGAGCAATGTGTTTTTAGTGTTCAAAAAGCATTAGAAAACATGGATGGCGAAATCATTGTAGTCGACAATAATTCTTCTGATGATAGTTGTGCGATGATGAAAGAGAAATTTTCTAATATAAAACTCATCGAGAATAAAGAAAATTTAGGATTTCCAAAAGGCAATAATATTGGCGTTGCAGAAGCAAAAGGAGAATATATTTGCATCTTAAATCCAGATACTGTTGTCGCAGAAGATACTTTTATTAAAATACTGAGTACTAAAAACTGGCAACTGAACACGGGTATTGTAGGCTGTAAACTTATCGACGGAACAGGAAATTTCCTACCAGAAAGCAAGCGTGGTGTACCAACTCCTTGGGTGGCTTTTACAAAGATTTTCGGATTGTATAAATTATTTCCAAATTCCAATTGGTTTAATAAATACTATGCGCAAAACATAGCCGAAAACCAATCAGGTAAAGTGGATGTTTTAGTAGGTGCTTTTATGGTTATGAAACGTAGTTTATATCTTGAAGTTGGTGGATTTGATGAAAATTGCTTTATGTATTCAGATGATATTGATTTGAGTTTCATGATTAAGAAATTAGGCAAACAAAATTATTATTTTGCAGACACTACAGTTATTCATTATAAAGGAGAAAGTACAATTCGCGACGGTTTATACATGAAACGCTTTCGCGAAGCCATGCAGTTTTTTTATAAAAAACATTTTAAAAAATCAGTTTTTTTTGATGTAATGATGAAAATGGGTGCTTTTGTTTTTAGTTTGATTAAAAAAAATCAGCAAAAAGAGGTACAAGATATAATTGACGAATGTGTGGTCTTTAGTAAAGATGAATTTGAATTAAATTTGAATAAAAAAACAACTTATTTAAATGAATTAGGTCTTTTTAAAAACGACAAAACGCTCAATATTGAAGTAATTTTTAATGTAAATTCATTTACATTTAAGGAAATTATTCATTTTATGGAATTGAATAAATCAAGTAATATTACATTTAAAAATCATGTATTTTCGAGTTATTTCATGATAGGAAGTAATAGTAGTAATGATAGAGGTAAAGTGATTTTAATTGAGAATTTGAAATAATAAATAAAATTATGCAATTGATAGTGAAAGCTCAAAACTTTTATTAATTTTGCAATCCAAATTATACATCACAACGATACAGTAAGAATATGGCAAAATTTGAATTAAAACTTCCTAAAATGGGAGAAAGTGTTGCAGAGGCAACCATTACAAATTGGTTAAAAAATGTAGGTGAAACTATAGAAATGGATGAGGCTGTTTTAGAAATAGCAACAGACAAAGTAGATAGTGAAGTTCCTTCAGAAGTTTCTGGAACTTTAACAGAAATTCTTTTTAATGTAGATGATGTTGTACAAGTAGGTCAAACTATTGCCATTATTGAAACAGAAGGTGGTGCTGTAGCGGCAACTCCAACTGCAGATGTTCCTTCAGCTCCTGTTGCGGCTGTTGAAAAAGCTGTAGAAGTTGCTAAAGAAACAGTTTCAAGTGCTGATTTTTCAGATTCTGATAAATTCTTTTCTCCATTGGTTAAAAACATAGCTAAAGAAGAAGGAATTTCGTTAGCGGAACTAGAATCAATTGCTGGTTCAGGAAAAGATGGTAGAGTAAACAAAGAAGATATATTAAATTATATTAAAAATAGAGGAAATCAACCAGCTGTTGTTGCGCAACCAGTTGCTACTCAACCAGCGGCTCCTGTTCAAGCTAAAGCGGCTCCTGTTTCTGTAAATGGTGGAGATGAAATTGTTGAAATGGACAGAATGCGTAAGTTAATTTCGGGTTACATGGTAGCTTCAGTACAAACTTCTGCACACGTTCAGTCATTTATTGAAGTAGATGTTACTAATATTGTAAAATGGAGAGATAAAAACAAAGCAGCTTTCGAAAAGAGAGAAGGTGAGAAGTTGACTTTTACGCCTATCATGATGGAAGCGGTTGCAAAAGCGTTGAAAGATTTCCCAGGAATGAACATTTCGGTTGATGGGGATTATATCATCAAGCGTAAAAATATAAACTTAGGTATGGCTGCTGCTTTACCAAATGGAAACTTAATTGTTCCGGTTATTAAAAATGCAGACCAATTAAACCTGGTAGGTATGGCAAAAGCGGTAAACGATTTAGGTAGCCGCGCAAAAGCAGGTAAATTAAAACCAGACGACACGCAAGGTGGAACTTACACGGTTACTAATGTAGGTACTTTTGGATCTGTTTTTGGAACACCAATTATCAACCAACCACAAGTAGGGATTTTAGCTCTTGGAGCAATTAGAAAGGTTCCTGCGGTTATTGAAACTCCAGAAGGAGATTTTATTGGAATTCGTCAAAAAATGTTCTTATCGCACTCTTATGATCATAGAGTAGTTGATGGAGCGCTTGGTGGAAGTTTCGTTAAAAGAGTGGCTGATTATTTAGAAGCTTTTGATGTAAACAGAGATATTTAAAAATATAATGAATATTTAAGCCCGACAAGTTTCTAAAACCTGTCGGGTTTTTTTATATTTGAAAAAAAGAAATCGATGAAAAAAGTTTTTATTGTATCAGTTGTATTTGCGTTTTTTGGTTGTAAAGAAGTAATTAAAAACGAAGTTGCTCAAAAGCTAAAAGTAGACGAGGTTTTGTATGAATTCGATGAACCTGTAGTAACCGAAAATTTTGTAATGACTACTAAAGAAGATTTATTAGGTTATTGGGTTGGGGATTTTAAAAGCGATTTAACCGTTGAAGAAGAAAGAGAATTTGCCGATTCTGAAGATTATTACGAGTATAATTATAATAAACAGATTTCTATTTCAATTGATAAAATTAAAGACACTCTTGTTAATGGACATTCAATAGTGAGTGGTAATATAAGACCCTTTCATGGAAGTTTGTTTGAAGATGAAAAAGGCTTCTATTTTAAAGTTTCAGAGCCAGGAGATGATAAATACGATGGGAAATTTGAATTTTCAATTTTAAAAAACGATAGCATAATTAATGGAAAATGGCAAGCAAATGAAATTTTAAAAATAGATAGAAGAAGTTTAAAATTATACAAAAAAGTATTTGTGTACAGTGCTGATAATGAACTAAGTCATGAGTTTGTTGATTGGGATAAGTCAAAAAAAGTAAAGTATAAAGAAGTTGATAATGAAAAAGAGTATGAATGGGAAGATGAAGAGTATTTTACTACAACTGAAGCTGTTTTAAAGGTAAATGCTTCTAAAGATAAAATAACTAAAGAATTTGCTGAGAATTTGTCTAAAGCAGATATTTTTATTTTAAGAAATTCTATTTATGCTCGTCATGGTTATTCATTTAAAAATCGTCAATTACGTTTGTATTTTGAAAATTATAATTGGTATATGCCTGTTTTTACAGATGTTAAAAAATCATTTACAAAAATAGAACTTGCGAATATAGATTTGTTGCTTTTGTATGAAGAAAATGCAGAAGAATATTATGATAGATTTGGAAGGTAATGAAATTAATTAAAATTTTAATCGTTGTAGGTTATTTTTACTTTACGTTTTTACTACTTTTAATTACACTTCAATACATCCCTTTAAATTTTGAAGTTACATTCTTGAAATTAAAACAAGAAGAAGTTAAATTATCCTATTATAATATTGCTTTTTTTACACATGTTTATACGAGTATATTTCTCGTATTGATAGGTTGGATTCAATTTTGGACTTTTTTTAGAAAAAAATACACCAACTTACATAGGTTAATTGGAAAATTTTATATTCTCATAATTCTTATGTTTTCAGGGCCTTCAGCTTTAATAATGGGTTGCTTTGCAAATGGAGGAATTTACTCTAAAATTTCATTCATCATACTATCAATTTTGTGGCTTTTATTTACTTATATGTCATATTCATATGCTAAAAATCAAAACTTCAGAGAACATCAAAAATTTGCAATAAGAAGTTTTGCATTAACATTATCTGCTATTTCATTACGCCTTTTCAAATACATTATTGTATTTTTGTTTCACCCGCTTCCAATGGATACTTATCGAATAGTTTCATGGTTAGGTTGGGTTTTCAATCTAATAATCGCCGAAATAATTATAATTTACATATTTCGAAATAAAATTAAAAATGGAATTAAAATTAAATAGACCAATTTGCTTTTTTGACTTAGAAACTACAGGAATAGATGTTGCAAAAGACAGAATAGTTGAAATAGCAGTGGTTAAAATATACCCAAACGGAAATAAAGAAAGCAAAACATGGTTGGTGAATCCTACGATTCCAATTCCGCCGCAAACTACAGCGGTTCATGGAATTACTGACGAAAAAGTTGCAAATGAACCAACGTTTAATGAACTAGCTCCGCATGTGTATAACATGATAAAAGATAGTGACTTGGCTGGTTTTAATTCCGATCGCTTTGATATTCCATTGTTGGCAGAAGAAATGCTTCGTGCTGGTGTCGATTTTGACATGAAAAATCGAGTTTCGGTAGATGTGCAAACTATTTTTCATAAAAAAGAAGAGCGTACCTTAAGTGCTGCGTATAAATTTTATTGCGGCGAAACATTAGAAAATGCTCATAGTGCTAATGCAGATACAGAAGCAACTTACGAAATATTAAAAGCTCAATTAGATCGTTATCCCGACTTGGAAAATGATATGAAGACACTTTCTGAATTCACAACACGTAAAAAATCAGTTGATTTTGCTGGATTTATAGCTATGAATAAAGAAGGGAAAGAGGTTTTTTCTTTTGGAAAACATAAAGGGGTTTTAGTTGATGAAGTTTTGGAAAATGAACCTGGGTATTTTAATTGGTTGCAAAATGCTGATTTTCCTTTGTATACTAAAAAAGTGTTGACTGCAATTAAGTTAAGAAAATTGAATACTAAATAAGGATTTTATACGTACAAGATGAAAATAATTTGTATTGGTCGAAATTATGCAGATCATATTTCGGAACTTAATAACGAAAAACCAGATGAACCAGTAATTTTTATGAAAGCAGATTCTTCTGTTTTGTTAAAAAAATTTCCGTTTGTAATTCCTGAATTTACGAATGATGTTCATCATGAAGTAGAATTATTGGTAAAGATTAATAAAGTTGGAAAATATATCGATAAAAAATTTGCTCATAAATATTATGATGAAATAGGTTTAGGAATCGACTTCACAGCAAGAGATTTGCAAAGTAAGTTAAAAGAAAAAGGTTTGCCTTGGGAAAAAGCAAAGGCATTTGACGGCTCAGCGGTTATAAGTGACTTTTTGCCGAAAAATAATTTTTCTTCACTAGAAAATATTAACTTTGAGTTAAGGAATAATAATGAAGTCGTTCAAAAAGGAAACTCTAATTTAATGTTGTGGAAAATTGATGAGTTAATAGCTTATGTTTCGCAATTTTTTACGCTTAAAAAAGGAGATATTATCTTTACAGGAACTCCAAAAGGTGTTGCAAAAGTTTCTCCAGGCGATTTACTTGAGGGTTTTTTAGAAAATAAACAAATGTTTAAAATTAACATAAAGTAAAATGGCATTACAGTATAATTTATCTAAAGTATATGAAATTTCAGAAAATGACACTGATTTTGCACATCAAATTGTGACACTTTTTCTTGCTGAAGTACCAGAGGAAATAGCTTCTATTAAAATGGGAATTGAAGAAAAAGATTATACCAGAGTTTATACAGCTTCTCATAAGATAAAGCCTTCTTTAGATTTATTAGGAATGGATATTGCTTATGAAGAAAATATTCAAATTATGTCTTGGGCTAAATCACAAGGTAAACGAAAAGAAATTATTGAAGTTTATAAATCTTTAAAAGATAGGGTTGATTTATCAGTAAAAGAGATAAAAAAAGACTTCAAAATTCACACTTAAAAAAATTATGACTGCCTCAATTGTAACCATTGGCGATGAAATTCTCATCGGCCAAATTATTGATACAAATTCTTCCTATATAGCAAAAGCTCTTGATAAAATTGGAATTGAAACAACTGAAATGTTTTCTATTTCTGATGATGAAAACCACATTGTTTCTACATTTAATAAACTGCAAAACAATGTTGATATAGTAATTATTACAGGAGGGTTAGGCCCGACTAAAGATGATGTTACTAAGAAAACTTTTTGTGCTTATTTTGAAGATACGTTGATAAATAATGATGAAGTTTTAAATCATGTAACCGAATTAATTGAAGGTTTTTATAAAAGACCAATTTCCCAAATCAATAAAGATCAGGCATTGGTGCCTTCAAAGGCAAAAGTGTTATTTAATAAAGTAGGAACTGCTCCAGGAATGTGGATGGAAAAAGAAAATACTGTTTTTATTTCCTTGCCCGGTGTTCCTTATGAAATGAAATACTTAATTGATGAAGAAATAATTCCAGCCTTGGTCAAAAAGTTTGAGCGCCCATATATTATTCATAAAACCATAATGACTTATGGGAAAGGTGAAAGTTTGCTTGCAGAAGAAATTGAAGATTGGGAAAATAATCTTCCTTCCTTTATTAAATTAGCCTATTTGCCAAGTCCAGGAAGGGTTAGATTGCGATTAACAGCAAGAGGTAAAGATGAGCAAATATTAAAAATTGCAATTGAAGTTGAGGTTGAAAAACTTCAAAAAATAATTCCGAATGATATTGTTGGTTTTGATGATGATGAGCCAATTGAAAAAATAGTTGGAAATTTACTTAAAGATAAAAAAATGACTTTAGCTACGGCTGAAAGTTGTACTGGGGGAAAAATAGCGCAATTAATTACTTCAATTCCGGGTGCTTCAAGCTATTTTAAAGGTGGTTTGGTTACTTATGCTACTGAAACTAAAATTAGTTTATTAGGAATTGACTCTAATTTAATTGAAAAATATTCGGTAGTAAGTAAAGAAGTAGTTCAAGAAATGGCACAGTCTGTTCAACGAATTTTAAAAACTGATTTTGCAATTGCTACCACTGGAAATGCAGGTCCTTTAAAGGGAGATTCTGATGTTGAAATGGGGACGGTTTTTATTTCGATTAGTACTCCAAATCAAGTTATTGTGGAAGAATTTAACTTTGGACAGCCTAGAGAAAAAGTGATTGACAGAAGTGTAAACAAAGCTTTAGAAATTTTATATAAAGAAATTTTAAAAAATTAATTAAAGAATGTTGTTTGATATTATAAATTTTTGTTTCTTTGCACCCTGATTTTGAATAACGATATAAAGATTATAGAATAATGTCAAGAGTTTGTGAACTTACAGGAAAAAGAGCAATGGTAGGAAACAATGTTTCTCACGCTATGAATAAAACTAAGAGAAAATTCTCAGTTAATTTAGTTAAGAAACGTTTTTACATTCCAGAGGAAGATAAATGGGTTACTTTAAAAATATCTACTGCTGCATTAAAAACAATTAATAAACTTGGTATTTCTGCTGTTTTGAAAAAAGCAAAAGCAGACGGATTTGTAAAATAATTCGATAACCGAAAATAATATATAAAATGGCAAAGAAAGGTAATAGAATTCAGGTTATATTAGAATGTACTGAGCACAAAGCTTCTGGCGTTGCTGGAACATCTCGTTATATCACTACAAAAAACAAAAAGAATACTCCAGACAGACTTGAGATTAAAAAGTTTAATCCTGTTTTAAAAAGAGTAACAGTTCATAAAGAAATTAAATAATTAAGTCATGGCAAAGAAAACCGTAGCATCTTTACAAACATCTTCTAAAAGATTAACAAAAGCTATAAAAATGGTTAAGTCTCCAAAAACTGGTGCTTATACATTTGTTGAAGCAGTTATGGCTCCAGAATTAGTTGATGATTTCTTAAGCAAGAAATAATTTGTAAATACAATATATAGAAGAGCTGCTTTCGTTTGAAAGTAGCTTTTTTATTTTTACATTTGTTTTATAATTTTGATAACAACATGAGCTTCTTTAAAAAAATATTTTCTTCAGATAAAAAAGACCCTAATCTAAGCGAGCAAGAGAAAAAAACTCTTGATAAAGGATTAGAGAAATCTAAAACAACATTTTTTTCTAAACTGTCTAAAGCAGTTGCTGGAAAAACAAAAGTTGATGATGATGTATTAGACAACCTTGAGGAAATATTAGTTTCTTCAGATGTTGGTGTTACTACTACACTAAAAATTATTGAAAGAATTGAAAAACGAGTTGCTGTAGATAAGTATTTAGGAACTAGTGAGCTCAATCAAATTTTAAGAGAGGAAATAGCTGGTCTTTTGTCTGAAAATAATACAGATGCCGCCGTTGATTATTCAATAGTTAAGGATGTTAAACCTTATGTAATAATGGTCGTTGGTGTAAATGGTGTTGGTAAAACTACTACTATTGGTAAACTGGCAAGTCAATTTAAAAAGGCAGGATATAGTGTTGTATTAGGTGCTGCAGATACTTTTAGAGCTGCTGCGATTGATCAACTGCAAATTTGGGCAGATAGAGTAGGTGTGCCAATTGTAAGACAACAAATGGGAAGTGACCCTGCTTCTGTTGCTTTTGATACTTTACAATCTGCTGTTTCTCAAAATGCCGATATTGTAATTATTGATACAGCTGGTCGTTTGCACAATAAAGTTAATTTAATGAATGAATTAACAAAGGTTAAACGTGTTATGCAAAAAGTTGTACCAAATGCACCTCATGATGTAATGTTAGTTTTAGACGGTTCAACAGGTCAAAATGCATTTGAACAAGCAAAGCAATTTACTGCAGCTACAGAAGTAACAAGTTTAGCTGTTACAAAATTAGACGGTACTGCAAAAGGTGGTGTTGTTATAGGAATTTCTGATCAATTTAAAATACCCGTTAGATATATTGGAGTAGGTGAAGGAATAAATGATCTTCAAGTATTTAATAAACATGAGTTTGTTGATTCTTTCTTTAAATAATTTATGAAAATAATTTCTTTCTTTAGAAATGCTTCTCCACTAAAATTAGTTGGTTTAGCAGTAGTTTTAGCCTTACCAGCAACTTTTATAGAAGAATCTTTTCCAACAATTTTTATAATGCTTAGATTGTGTTCTTTTGCATTATTAATGTACATAGTTGTTAAACTTCTCTTTAAGGGTTAATGACAGCATTTATTTTTTGCCATAGTACTTCGTCAAAATCTGATAATGCAGCAGTTTGGGTATCAGCGGCATTTCCCATTCGTATAATTACTAGTTTTTTACTTGGTACAACATATATTTTTTGATCGTCTAAACCTAATGCCATAAACATATCATTTGGCCCAGATGGAATAATACTTCCATTAAATTGAAATTGAGAACTTGGTAGGTGGTAACTTGTTTTTCCATTAAGCCACCATAAATAACCATAACTCAGATTAATATTTTGTGAAGTAGTAGTTGAATTTGTAAAAAAATCTTGATTTACAATTTGTGTTCCATTCCAGTTTCCTTTATTTAAAGAAAGCAGTCCAAAACGTGCCATACTTCGTGTATTGCTCCAATATACATTTTCAGTTATAGTTTGTAGCCATAAACCTGTCATTCCAATAGGTGTTTTTAATTTTAAATTAAAATAGTTATCCCAAGTTTGGCCTGTAGTTTGAGCAATTACATCTTGAAGTTTAAAAAACACGCTATGATAAGCCCATCTTGTACCCGCATCTGCAACATAAGTTAAACTAGCCGGATCAACTGCATCGTTTGTGTCGTCTAGCCCAGAAGTCATGGTTAATAGATTTTTGCAGGTAATAAGATTTTCTTTAGCTAAAGTTGCGCTTGTCCATCCCGTTCCAATATAATCAGAAACTTTATTGTTTATATTTATAAATCCTTCTTCTTCGGCTATACCAGTAATTGTTGTTGTTAGCGTTTTTCCTGCACTAGCCCAATACCAGGGAGTACTTGAAGTGTGTCCGTTAAAATAATTTTCCATAACAATCCTTCCATTGTATAGAACCATAAAACTTTTTGTGTTCTTTAATTCCAAATAATCTAGTAATGGTTGAACTTGACTTTCATTCCATCCAAGTTCTGTGATTGTTTTAGTTTCCCAAGTAGAACTATTATTGGGTGGAAAATACATTGCTTCAACTGAAGAATTTTCTTCTGGATTTGAACAACTATAAAATAACATTGCTAACGTAATCAGTTTTATGTATTTCCATTTTTTCATCTTCTACTTTTTTATTAGATATTAAAAATAAGAAATAGTTTAATTCTGTAATTAATATTGTAATTTTATTTTTTAAAAAAGAAAGTGTTATGAAGCATATAAAAATCATTTTAGGTTTGTTTTTTTTAACTTTGGTATCTTGTAAATCTGATGTTAAACCTGAGAATTTGGTTGAATTGAATGGGTTTTGGGAAATCATAAAAGTTGAAATGCCGGACGGTTCTTCAAAAGAATTTAAAGTTAATGAAACCATCGATTTTATTAAATTTGAAAAAATGAGTGGTTCAAGAAATAAAGTGATTCCTCAATTAGATGGTACTTTATTATCTAATAATCTTTCTGAAAAATTTAAGGTTGTCGATAAACAAGGTGTTTTTTGGTTCAATTATAAAACAGAGCATACATCATGGGAAGAAGAATTAGTTAAATTAACTAAAGAAGAACTGGTTGTAAAAAACAGTAATGATTTGATTTATTTTTATAAAAAAAGAACCGATTTAAAAACTGAATAAAATGGCAAAGCGATTTAATGAGGAGCAATCTATTCAAGATGTTTTAA
>PKEA01000015.1 GCA_002862805.1 Flavobacteriaceae bacterium
AAACGAGGTTCGTCACCTTCGTTATGACCATATTTTCTATATCCTAATAAATCGATAAATACATCACTACCAAATTCCATTCTATAGTCTAAAGCAAACAACATGGCATGAACTACAGCTTCTGGATCATCTGCGTTTACATGTATTACAGGCGATAGGGTTACTTTTGCAATATCCGTACAATAAGTAGATGAACGCGCATCTAAATAATTGGTTGTAAAACCAACCTGATTGTTAATTACCAAGTGAATTGTTCCACCTGTTTTATAACCATCTAATTTTGCCATTTGAATAATTTCATAAACAATACCTTGTCCTGCAATTGCAGCATCACCATGAACGGCAATAGGTAAAACTTTTGAAATATCATTTGGATGATTTCTATCTTGTTTTGCTCTTGCAATACCTTCAATAACAGCGCCAACTGTTTCAAGATGCGAAGGATTTGGAGCTAAATTTAAATTAATTTTTTTTCCTGAATCTGTTAACCTATCTGAAGTTAAACCTAAATGATATTTTACATCTCCATCAAAATGCATATCATCATCATAGTCTTTTCCGTCAAATTCTGAGAAAATATTTTGAGTGTTTTTACCAAAAATATTAGCCAAAACATTTAAACGACCACGATGAGCCATTCCCATTACAAATTGCTCCACACCTTTTTCGGCAGCAGCTTCAATTAATGCGTCTAAAGCAGGAATTGCAGCTTCACAACCTTCTAATGAGAAACGTTTTTGCCCCACATATTTTGCATGAAGAAATGTTTCAAAAGAAACAGCCTCATTTAATTTTCTAAGTATATTTTTCTTTTGATCTTGATTAAAATTTGGTTGATTGTCATTAACATCTAACCTATTTTTTATCCAATTGATAACTTCCGGTTCACGAATATACATATACTCAATTCCCATAGACTGACAATAAACACTTTCTAAATGTTTAATAATCTCAGCCAAAGTACTTGGTTTCATATTAACCATTTTTGCAGCATCAAAAACAGTATTCAAATCTGCATTTGATAAATCAAAATTTTCTAAGGCTAATGTTGGTGAATATGTTCTTCTGTCTCTAACCGGGTTGGTTTTTGTAAACAAATGACCTCGCGTTCTATAACCATCAATTAGTCGAAGAACGTTGAATTCTTTTTGCGTTTTTTCGGCAACATGATCGCATGAAAAATTACCATCTGTAATTTGTTGAGCTACTTCATCAGAGCCAAAACTAGCTTGTCCAAAGTCAAATCCTTGGAAAAAACTTCTCCAACTTGGCTCTACGCTATCTGGGTTTTGTAAATATTGTTCGTATAAATCGGCAAAGAAAGCCGTATGTGCAGCATTTAAAAAGGAAAACCTATCCATATTTTTGTCTAAATAGACGTTTTGATTAAACAATTGTACAAAAGTAAAACATTTCTGATAATCTTTTAAAGATTTTTGTATTTTTATAACATATATTTTTTAGAAAACGTTTTATGAAAAAGAATACTTCAATAAATTTAACATTTTTACTGTGTTTTATGTTTTTAATATGCAATGTAATTAACATAAATGCACAAGATTTAAACAAAACTAAAACAAAAAGTGAATTTTGGGAACACGTTCAACTAGGTGGAGGACTTGGACTAGGTTTTGGTGGTGGTTATACAAATATTTCAATTGCACCAAGTGCAATTTATAATTTTAATGAAAAAGCTGCTTTAGGCTTAGGAACACAATATAGTTATGTATATCAAAAAGATTTTTATAAATCGCATATTTATGGTGGTAGCATAATTGGATTATTCAACCCAATTCAGCAGATTCAACTTTCGACTGAACTAGAGCAACTTAAAGTAAACAATACTTATGAGTCTTTAAGCGGAAATTTTAAAGATGATTTTTGGAATACTGCTTTATTTTTAGGAGCTGGTTATAGAACACAAAATATTACAATTGGATTACGTTATAATGTATTGCATAAAGACAAAAACAATGTTTATGTAGATGCATTGATGCCTTTTATTAGGATTTATTTTTAATAAATATGAAAAAGATTTTATTTTTTATCATTCTTGGATGTTCCTTCAGTTATTCACAAAATGAGATTCTTTCAAAAAAACTGCAATACAATAACTTTGATGAAGAGATTTCATTTGAACCATTCGAATGGAAAGCATCTTTTATGAACCAAAAAAACAATATAACTTTTTACAACTCAACTACAAATATTAATAATACATACACAAATGTTGGTGAGAATTATTTTCAAAGCAACATAAAGTCTTTTTCAAGCATAAATATATTAGAATTAAACAGAATAAATTCATTTAATCCAAATGGAACTAATGATTTTGGAAGCACTTTGATTTTTGGTGTGTTAAATTTAATTTTTGAAAAAAATTAATACTTATTTCTAAACCACACTTTTTGCCACTCTCTTTTTAAGATTAAAAAAGTTACTTGTTCTGATAACTCTACAACATCAGAACCGTCCAATTTTTTGATTTGTTCTTCAGAAACATCTATTATATAAAGTAAGTTTAAATATTCTGCAAACTTATTTTGAATGAGTTTGTATATTTTTTCTTGAACACGTTCTTTAAAATGCAAAGGAAAAACGTCTAAAGGAATATCAATTGCTTCGTTTGCCAAAGCAAAATCTTTATTAGTTTGTTCTACTAATTTAAAGTACAAATGTTCTTCTTCGGCTTGCGAAATTAAAGAATCGATGGTTACTGGACTTGTATACATTTTCAATATCAATTACAAAATTCAACATCAATCACAAGTTAAAAATTGATTTTTTGAACTTGATTTTTGTTATTGGTTTTGATTACACATTTCTATTCATTAATTTTTCTCCAAAAGTTTTTAATATTTCCTTTTTATCTTCTGAAATTTGAATTTTAGAAAGAGTTTCAAACGCTTTTTGAGTATAGTTTAAAATAGCATCTTGCGTGGCTTTACTTGCCCCAGATTCATTAAAAATAGTTTTAACTGATGTAATTTTATCGCTATTATCTGTTGGCTGAATTGAAAACAAATGCGACAACATTTCTTTATTTTGTGGCACAGAAAATTCCATTGCTTTTAAATAAAGGTATGTTTTTTTATTTTCAATAATATCGCCACCTATTTGTTTTCCAAAAGTTTCTGGATTACCAAAAGCATCTAAATAATCATCTTGTAATTGAAATGCAATTCCTAAATTAATTCCAAATTCATAAATTAAATTAGCATTTTCTTCCGTAGTTTCTGCTACAATTGCTCCCATTTTCATGGCTGCCCCAACTAAAACAGCTGTTTTATATTCAATCATTTTTAAATATTCGGGAATTGTAACATCATCACGGGTTTCAAAATCCACATCATATTGTTGCCCTTCACAAACCTCAAGTGCTGTTTTACTAAACAACTTTGCTAATTCTTGAAAAATATGCGGTTCATACACTTCAAAATATTGGTAAGCCAAAATAAGCATTGCATCGCCAGATAGAATTCCTGTATTTAAATTCCATTTTTCATGAACTGTTTCCTTTCCTCTTCTTAACGGAGCGTCGTCCATTATATCATCATGAATTAATGAAAAGTTATGAAAAACCTCAATTGCAGTAGCAGCATTTAATGCCTTCTTATAGTCTACATCAAAAACTTCTGTAGTCATTAGCGTTAAAACTGGGCGCAATCTTTTTCCGCCTAACGATAAAATATAAGTTATGGGATCATACAAACCTTTAGGTTCATTTGGTATTGAAATAGCATTAAAATGGCTAGAAACTATGTCTTGGTATTGAGCAATTGAATGCATAAAAACAAAGAATTAAATATGAAATACAAATTACGTCAAAAAAAAAGGAATACGGAAACATGAGATTAGATATTTGAAATGTTAAAATTTCTTAAAAACTTTGGAAACTATTTTTGTATTAAAAGTTTCCGTCGTAGGTTTGCACCATAATTAAAAACTGAATTAATTCAGAAAAATATGAAAGACCAAATTCTACAAAAAGCAACAGACATGTTTCTTACACTTGGGTTTAAAAGTGTAACGATGGACGATATTGCTTCTGAAATGGGAATTTCTAAAAAAACCATTTATCAACATTTCTCAAGTAAAGATGTATTAGTTAAAGAAACTACAACAAATTTATTTGAATCCATTTCTTGTGGCATTGACCAAATTATTTTAGAAGAAAAAAACCCTATTGAAGAACTTTTTACCATTAAAGATTTTTTAATAAATCATTTAAAAGATGAAAATACATCTCCATTATACCAATTACAAAAATTTTATCCAAAAATTCACAAATCATTAATGATTAAACAATTTGATAAAATGGGCAGTTGTGTTAAAGATAATTTACAAAAAGGCATCGATTTAGAATTATTTAGAAGTGAAATAGATAAAGAATTAATAAGTCGCTTTTATTTTGCAGGAATGACTAGCATTAAAGATGCTGAACTATTTAATCCAAAAGATTTTAGTTCAAAAATGGTGCAATCTTGTTATTTAGAATATCATTTAAGAGGAATTTGTACCCAAAAAGGAATAGAATATTTAGAAACAATAATAAAAACCCAATTATATAAACAATGAAGAATACAATCCTCATAACATTATTAACTTTTACACTGTCAGTAAGTGCGCAAGAAGTGGCACCACTAACATTAAAAGATGCTATAACTTTTGCGCTTGAAAACAAAGCAGAAGCTAAGAAAGCAAAATTAGAAGTAGAAAATAGCGAGTATAAAATTCAAGAAGTTCGTTCGAGAGCTTTACCGCAAATTTCGGCTAATGGAAGCATGACATACAATCCTATTCTGCAATTAAATGCACTACCAGGCGATTTCTTTGGAGCACCAGGAACTACAATTTTAGCACCACTTGGACAAGAATGGAACTCAATTGCTGGCGTTTCTTTAAATCAAGCTTTGTTTGACCAATCGGTTTTTACGGGTTTAAAAGCGGCTAAATCTACTAGAGAATTTTACCAAATAAACGCACAATTAACCGAAGAACAAGTTATCGAACGTGTTGCAAATTCGTATTATCAAGTATATGTGCAACAACAAAAACTTATTGTAGTGGATAATAACTTGAAAAACACAAACAAAGTAAAAGACATCATCAAAGGGCAATTTGATAATGGTTTGGCTAAAAAAATTGATTACGATAGAATTACGGTTCGTGTCAACAATATCAATTCGCAACGTCAACAAATTTTAAATGCGATTACACTTCAAGAAAATGCATTGAAATTTTATATGGGAATGCCAATGGAAAACAAAATCATCATTCCTAATACTGCTTTTGAAGTTACACCACAAGATTTATCCGCAACAGCTGACGTTACTGGAAGAACTGAATATTTGTTACTAAAAAAGCAAGAACAATTATTAACTTACCAAAAAAAGGCAGTTCAAGCAGCCTATTATCCAACACTTTCATTAAGCGGAAGTTATAACTATATCGGTCAAGGTCCGGAAATGCCATTATTTGCAAAACCAGCTGATGGCGTTTATTGGTCAGACTTTGCTTCTATTGGATTAAGTTTAAGAGTACCATTATTTACAGGATTTGGAACAAGAGCAAAAGTAAGACAAGCAAACAACGCATTAAGTACTTTAAAAGTAGATCTTGATGATACAAAATTAGCATTGGATTTAGCTTTTGATAATGCAAAAAAACAACTTGAAAACAGTTTGATAACCATCAAAAATCAAAAAGAAAACGCACAACTTGCTCAAGAAGTTTTTAATAATACGAACAACAATTACACGCAAGGCTTAGCTGCATTAACCGATTTATTAGATGCTGAAAATGCGTTAGTTGAAGCACAAAACAATTATACAAATGCTATTTTAGAATACAAATTAGCTGAAATTCAATTCATAAAATCAAAAGGCGAACTTAAAACACTAACCAATAAATAATTAAAATGAAAAAGACAATTATAACCATAGTAATCATTTTAGCCTCATTAGGTGTAATCGGATATATATTAACTAAAAACAAAGCAGAGAACGAAGCTAAAACAGCAATTGTTGCTGAAAAAAACGCGTCAGTTTCTGTAAAAGTTGACACTGTAAAAACTGAAGAAGTTTCATTAGATTTCGTATCAAACGGAAACTTTGAGCCTATTCAAGAATTAATCTTCAAAGCTGAAAAATCTGGAAAAGTTATAAAAGTTTTAGCAAAAGAAGGCGATTATGTTAAAGTTGGTCAAACGCTAGCTATCGTAAGAAGTGACGTTATTAATGTTAATGCAGAAAACGCAAATGCTGTGTATCAAAATGCTGTTGCAGATTTTAATCGATTTGAAAATGCTTTTAAAACGGGCGGTGTAACAAAACAACAATTGGATCAGGCGAAATTAGCTATGATAAATGCAAAAGCAAACTTGACTCAAGCTAACATAAATGTGGGAGACACAAGAATAAAAGCACCGATCAGTGGTTTCATTAATAAAAAGTTTATTGAACCGGGCTCTATTTTAACAGGCATGCCTTCTACAGAATTATTTGAAATTGTAAACGTTTCTAAACTAAAATTAAACGTAACGGTTAATGAAAGTCAAGTTGCAAGCTTAAAAGTAGGAAGCGTAATTAAAGTAGGTTCAAATGTGTATCCTGACAAAGAATTTTCTGGAAAAATTACTTTTATTGCTCCAAAAGCAGATGCAAGTTTAAACTTCCCAGTTGAAATTGAAATTACAAACAATACTTCAAACGACTTAAAAGCGGGTATGTATGGAACAGCAAAATTTGCCTCTAACCAACAAAAACAAACGTTGAAAATTGTACCAAGAAATGCCTTTGTAGGAAGTGTTAGCAGTAATGAAATTTTCGTATTTGAAAACGGAACTGCAAAACTTAAAAAAGTAACTGCAGGCAGAATTTTAGGAAACAAAGTAGAAATCTTAGACGGAATATCTAACGGAGAAATTGTAGTTGTAACAGGACAAATCAACTTACAGGACGGAAATGCAGTCGAAATTATTAAATAATCAAGATATATGAAATTAGCAGAAATATCAATAAAACGACCTTCGTTGGTAATTGTATTGTTTACAATTCTAACACTTGGTGGACTGTTCAGTTATAGCAATTTAGGTTACGAATTGATACCTAAATTTGAAACCAACGTAATTACAATTGCCACAATTTATCCTGGTGCATCGCCAAGTGAAATTGAAAATACGGTAACCAAAAAAATTGAAGATGCCGTAGCTTCTTTGGAAAACATCAAAAAAATTGATGCCAAATCGTACGAAAGTTTATCAACCGTATCCATCACATTAACTTCAAATGCTGATGTTAATATTTCGATGAACGATGCACAACGTAAGATTAACGCTATTATTAGTGATTTACCAGATGATGCCGAAACACCTTCGTTAACTAAATTCTCCTTGAGTGATTTACCAATTATGACAATTGGTGCCAACGGAAAAATGGACGAAGTTGCTTTTTACGACTTAATTGATAAAAAATTAGCTCCAATTTTATCTCGTGTTCAAGGTGTTGCGCAAGTAAACATTATTGGTGGACAAGAGAGAGAAATTCAAGTAAATCTTGATGCGGTAAAAATGCAAGGTTACGGACTTTCGATTCCGCAAGTGCAACAAAATATTTTATCGTCAAATTTGGATTTCCCTACAGGAAACATTCAAACACGTGACCAAAAAATATTAATTCGTTTAGCTGGAAAATACAAAAATGTTGAAGAATTAAGAAACTTAATTGTGTCATCAAGAAACGGAATTCAAGTTCGTTTAGGTGATATTGCTGATGTTCAAGACACGCAAAAAATTGCTGAAAAAATTGCTCGTGTAGATCAAAAAAGTGCTATTCTTTTACAAATTGTAAAACAATCTGATGCTAATGCTGTAGCGGTAAGTGAAGAATTAGTAAAAACCATTGCTAAACTAGAATCTGATTACAAAGCGAATGGTTTGCAATTAGAAATTGCAAAAGACAGTACTATTTTTACTCTTGAAGCTGCTGATGCTGTTGTTCATGATTTACTTATTGCCGTTATATTAGTGGCATTAGTAATGTTGTTTTTCTTACACAGTGTTAGAAACTCGTTAATTGTAATGGTTTCGATTCCTGCTTCGTTAATTGCAACTTTCATTGGAATTTACTTAATGGGATATACCTTAAACTTAATGAGTTTATTAGGACTATCATTAGTAGTTGGTATTCTGGTGGATGACGCCATTGTAGTATTGGAAAATATTTACCGCCACATGGAAATGGGTAAAAACAAAGTTCGTGCTGCTTATGATGGAACTGCCGAAATTGGCGGAACCGTTGTATCGATTACCTTAGTAATTGTGGTAGTATTTTTACCAATTGCAATGAGTACCGGATTGGTTTCTAACATTATTACGCAATTCTGTGTAACTGTTATTATCTCTACTTTATTGTCGTTAGTGGCTTCGTTTACCATTATTCCTTGGTTATCTTCTAGATATGGAAAATTAGAACACATTACTGGAAAAACTTTTTTTGGAAGAATCATTCTTGGATTTGAAAGTTATTTAACTCGTTTTACTAACTGGGTTTCAGGATTATTAAATTGGTGTTTAGATCATTATGTTAAAACTATCGCAGTTATCTTAGTATTGTTCTTTGGTTCAACCATCGGTTTAATGGGTGGTGGATTTATTGGTGGTGAGTTTTTCGCAGCATCTGATAGTGGTGAGTTTTTAGTTCAAATTGAAATGCCAAAAGACGCCTCTTTAGAGCAAACCAACTTTATGACACAAAAAGCAGAAGCTTTCTTGAAAAAAGAACCATTTGTTAAAACTCAAATTACAACTATTGGTCAAACCAGTGAAGGACTTGGGGCTTCTCAAGCAACCGCTTATAAATCGGAGATTAACGTAAAAATGGTTGGTTTAGACAAACGTGATGAACCAGCTAACGTTTATGCAGCCAAAACAAAACGTAAATTAGAGAAAATCTTAGTTGGAGCAAAAGTTAAAACGGTTCCGGTAGGTATTTTAGGAACAGCTGAAGATGCCACTTTAGGTTTAATTGTTACGGGTCCGAATGTGGAAACAGCTATGGTATTTGCAAAAGCTGCTGAAAAAGAATTACGTACGATTCCAGGAGCAACAGAAATTGAATTATCAGTTGAAGATGGAAATCCAGAAGTAAACGTTCAAGTGGACAGAGATAAAATGGCTGCGCTTGGTTTAAGTTTACAAACTGTAGGTATGACCATGCAAACTGCATTTAGCGGAAATACTGATGGTAAATTTAGAGCTGGAGAATACGAATACGACATCAACATTAAATATAATGCATTCGACAGAAAAAGTATTACCGATGTAAGTAACTTAATTTTCATTAACGATAGAGGCGAACAAATCAAATTAATACAATTTGCAACCGTTTCTGAAAGTTCTGGTCCAAGTGAATTAGAAAGAAGAGACAAATCAGCATCGGTAACTGTAAAAGGTCAAAACGTGGGAGTTGCCTCGGGAACTATTGTATCGCAATGGCAAGAAAAAATTGATAAATTAGAAAAACCTACAGGTGTAGATTACATTTGGGGTGGTGATATGGAAAATCAATCAGAAGGCTTTGGAACACTTGGAATTGCTTTATTAGCGGCTATTATCTTGGTTTACCTTGTAATGGTTTCGTTATACGACAGTTTTGTGCATCCATTTGTAGTATTGTTTGCGATTCCGCTTTCGTTTATTGGAGCCATGTTAGCTTTAGCTTTAACAAATAATACATTGAATATTTTCACCATCTTAGGTATCATTATGCTAATTGGTCTGGTGTGTAAAAATGCGATTATGTTGGTGGATTATACGAATCAAAGACGTAAAGCAGGAGAAAGTATTAGAACCGCATTAATTCAAGCAAATCATGCGAGACTACGTCCAATTTTAATGACTACGATTGCGATGGTATTTGGTATGCTGCCAATTGCATTAGCTTCTGGAGCTGGGGCAGAATGGAAAAACGGTTTGGCTTGGGTAATTATTGGTGGATTAATTTCATCGTTATTCTTAACCTTAATTGTGGTTCCTGTAATCTATGAAATCATGGAAAAAATAATCGCTAAATTCTCGAAAGGAGAAAAAGTAGATTATGAAGCTGAAATGGTTGCCGATTATGTTCATCAGGAACTGAGTGAAGACGGTTTTAATCCGAAACACACTTTATAAAAACAAAAAAGTCCCGATTTAATCGGGACTTTTTTTATACTTTAAATTTGAATTAGTTTTTTACTAAAACTTCATTAGACCATTTTTTAACCGACTCCATTTTACTTTTAGAAAAATCAACTTCACTTAATGAATTCTCATTCCAAAAAAACCATTTTCCTACTTTAGCTCCATTTTCATATTCGCCCATTGTTTGCTTTGCTCCTGCTTCAGTATATGAAACCCACTTACCATGTAACTTTCCATCTAAATATAATCCTTCTTGGCTAACTTGACCATTATCATGGTAATAAGTTGCTTTTACCATATTATCTACTACTTCAAATTTTGGTTTAATTTCTTGTGCAAAAAACATTCCCGAAACCAATAATGCCGCTACTAAAATTATCTTTTTCATATTTTCTTTATGTTTTAATTAATTATATAATATCAAATATATAAATTTATTTACAATAAAAAAACTTTCTCTTAACAATTTGGTAACATTGAGTAAAAACTTAACATTAGAAAAAAAGCCAACACATTGTGTTGGCTTAAAAAAAATACATATTTTAATTAGAACAACTAACTATTTCAATAAAGAATCTAACAATTCTACTAATGATGGTGATGATGGTCTTGGAGCGTCAGCATTAACAATTTCTCCATTTGGCCCAACAAGAATAAATCTTGGAATACCATTGATTTGATATTCCTTTACAAATTGTGAGTTCCAGTCGTTATCTGCGAATAACTGTATTCCACCTAATTCTTTATTTGTAACAAACTTTACCCATTTCTCATGGTCTTTTACTTTGTCAATAGAAATACTTACAAATTCAATATTTTTAGCATGATACGCTTCTTCAACTTTCTTTAAATGTGGAATTTCAGCTATACATGGACCGCACCAAGTTGCCCAAACATCAATGTAAACATATTTCCCTTTTAAACTTTCTAATGATGTTTTCCCTCCTTTATGATTCTCATAATTAAATGTAGGTGATGGAGTTCCAACTAATTTAGCAGCAACTTTTTTTTGATTAAAAAACTGAGTCAACATCATTTCTTCCTGTGCAATAACAGGTTTTATTGCTTCAACTAATTTTTTATTTAAACCTTTACTCTCTAAAGCCGCTAAATCTTTCCCTTTTTTATCAGCTAAAGCCGCCTTAAATGTAGCTTCATCTTTTGCCATTAATTCTTCTAAAGACATTTCAAACTTTTCATCTGTTAATGCCTTTTGGGCAAGGTAATTACTCTCTTCTGCTCCTTTTCCTTTATAAACTATAGTCTCATCAAACTCTTTTGCATTCATTGTCAATTTTAAGTCGTCCCCATCTTTTAAAAATAATAACGATGATTCTTTACCGTCTGAAAATTGATGAAGTCCATCTGTAGTTTCAAAAGTAGCTTTAAAAACACCATTTTTTATTGGAATAACTTCTACAAAACGATTTGGACCATAGATTTTTAAAGTGTCGCTATTTCTATTTTCAATTTTAGCAGTAAACGTTACTTTGCTTTTCTTTTCAGTTTGACTAAAAGATACAAAAGACGAAAGCAATAATAAGTAGATTATTTTCTTCATAGTTTTATAAGTTTTTCGTAAAGTTATTTAATTATTTGAAAATAAAATTAAAAAAAGGTTAATCTTTAAAGGATAATAATTAGATTAAACTATTAAAATTAAATTTTGTTAGTACTTTTGCACCCGAGACCTGTGGTCGAACAGTATGAAATAAAAAACAATTTTCCAATGTACAGAAGTCATTCATGCGGAGCTTTAAACGCTTCACACATTAATACAGAAGTAACCCTTGCAGGTTGGGTTCAAAAATCACGTGATAAAGGATTCATGATTTGGGTCGATTTAAGAGATCGCTATGGAATAACTCAATTAATTTTTGACGAACAAAGAACTGACAAAACGGTTATTGAAAAAGCAAAATCATTAGGAAGAGAATTTGTAATTCAGGTAAAAGGAACTGTTATCGAAAGAGAATCTAAAAACCCTAACATGCCGACAGGTGAAATAGAAATTTTAGTTTCTGAACTTACTATTCTAAACGAAGCGCTTCTTCCTCCTTTTACAATTGAAGATGAAACTGATGGTGGTGAAGACATTCGAATGAAATATCGTTATTTAGACATTCGTAGAAATCCGGTAAAAAACAATTTAATTTTCCGTCATAAAGTAAGCATGGAAGTTCGTAAATTTCTTTCTGATGAAGGATTTTGTGAAATAGAAACACCTTACTTAATTAAATCTACACCAGAAGGTGCTCGTGATTTCGTTGTGCCTAGTAGAATGAATGAAGGACAATTTTATGCACTTCCACAATCGCCTCAAACATTTAAACAATTGTTGATGGTTGGCGGAATGGATAAATATTTCCAAATTGTGAAATGTTTCCGTGATGAAGATTTACGCGCAGACAGACAACCTGAGTTTACACAAATTGACTGTGAAATGGCTTTCGTAGAGCAAGAAGATATTTTAAATATTTTCGAAAACTTAACACGCCATTTATTAAAAGAAATTAAAGGTGTAGAAGTAGATAAGTTTCCTAGAATTACTTACGACTATGCCATGAAAACATACGGAAACGACAAACCAGATATTCGTTTTGACATGAAATTTGGTGAGTTGAATGCAGTTGCTCAACACAAAGAATTCCCAGTATTTAATGCTGCTGAATTAGTGGTTGGAATTGCTGTACCAGGTTGCGCATCGTACTCAAGAAAAGAAATTGACGCTTTGATTGATTGGGTAAAACGCCCTCAAGTTGGTGCTCTAGGAATGGTTTATGTGAAATGCGAAGCTGATGGAACTTTTAAATCATCAGTAGATAAATTTTATGATCAAGAAGATTTGCAACAATGGGCTGAAGCTACCAATGCTAAAGCTGGAGATTTAATTTTAGTACTTTCTGGACCTGCTGATAAAACACGTGCACAACTTTCTACACTTCGTATGGAGCTAGCAACACGATTAGGATTACGCAAAGCTGATGATTTTGCTCCTTTATGGGTTGTAGACTTTCCTTTATTAGAATGGGATGAAGAAAGTGGACGTTATCACGCAATGCACCATCCTTTTACTTCTCCTAAACCAGAAGATATTAAATTAATTGAAACAGAACCAGGAAAAGTAAGAGCAAATGCTTACGACATGGTTTTAAACGGAAATGAAATTGGCGGAGGTTCTATTCGTATTCACGATAGAGAATTACAGTCCAGAATGTTTGATTTATTAGGATTTAGCAAAGAAGAAGCATTGGCACAATTTGGATTCTTATTAAACGCCTTCGAATATGGAGCGCCACCACATGGAGGTTTAGCATTTGGTTTAGATAGATTAGTTTCAATTTTAGGCGGACAAGAAACCATTCGTGATTTTATTGCTTTTCCAAAAAATAATTCTGGAAGAGATGTAATGATTGACGCACCATCTAAAATTGACAACAAACAACTGGACGAATTACACATTCAATTGAATATAAAAAATTAACAATGAAGTATTTAATCAGATTACTTGTTCTTGCTGTTATTGGTTTTGTTTCTTATGGTTATTTTCATAAAAATCAAGGTAATATTGAAGGTGACAAATGGGTAGGAATAGGAATTTTGATTATGGCTTTAGTTTTAATGCCGGTATTTATTTACCACAGATATAGAACAAAAAACGCTAAAGATTATATGTTTAAAACTTACCAAAAAAAAGACGAAAACATTGAAAATCAATAATTTTATAAATAAAATGTCGTTTCAGTTATGTGTTTTTAGAAAATAAGTATATCTTTGGCGCATTATTAATTATTTTATATTACAAAATGGCTACAGGCACAGTTAAGTTCTTCAATGAAGAAAAAGGTTTCGGATTTATTACTAATGACGAAACAGGTAAAGATATTTTTGTACACGCTACAGGATTAAGAGTTGATTCTTTAAACGAAGGTGATAAAGTACAGTTCGAAGAAGAAGAAGGAAGAAAAGGTATCGTTGCTGCTCAAGTAGTAGTTATCGAAGACTAATAAAGATTTTGATTACCACAAAAAACCCAGCAAAAGCTGGGTTTTTTTATTTCACATCAAATTCATAATTTGAATACACATCTGCTATTTCGTCAAAGATTTTGAACAACCCTTCTAAATCATCAGTTGTTACTAATCGTTGTTTATATTCTTTAAAACTGTGAATTCCTTTAAAGTAGTTTGTATAATGTCTTCTCATTTCTACAATTCCCACTCGCTCATTTTTCCATTCTACAGACCAAATTAAATGATTTTTTGCAGCATCAATTCTATCTGCCATTGATGGTGGAGCTAAAATTTCGCCGGTATTAAAATAATGTTTTATTTCATTAAATATCCATGGATATCCAATTGCCGCTCGGCCAATCATCATTCCGTCAAGACCAAACTTATTTTTATATTCTAATGCTTTTTCTGGCGAATCAATATCTCCATTACCAAAAATAGGCATAGTAATTCTTGGATTATTTTTAACGCGAGCTATGTGAGACCAATCTGAATGCCCTTTATACATTTGCGCTCTTGTTCTTGCATGAACAGTTAATGCTTGTACTCCAATATCTTGTAAACGCTCTGCAACCTCATCAATATTTATAGAATTTTCATCCCAGCCTAAACGCGTTTTTACAGTAACTGGAAGACTTGTTCCTTTAATAACTGCTTTAGTTAAGCGCACCATTAAATCGACATCTTTTAAAACCCCTGCTCCTGCACCTTTACAAACAACTTTTTTAACCGGACAACCAAAATTAATATCAACCAAATCTGGCTGAACAGTATCAACAATTTTAGCAGACATTTCCATGGCTTCTTCATCACCTCCAAAAATTTGAATTCCAACTGGGCGTTCGTAATCAAAAATATCCAACTTCTTTTTACTTTTCATAGCGTCACGAATTAATCCTTCTGAAGAAATAAATTCAGAATACATTAAATCAGCTCCGTGCATTTTACACAATCTACGAAATGGCGGATCGCTCACATCTTCCATTGGCGCTAAAAGCAAAGGAAAATCGGGCAATTCTATGTTTCCAATTTTTGGCATTAATTGTATTTTTTTTGCAAAAATACAATAAGATTTTTGAATGCTGAATTTTTGAATGTTGATTTATCTCTATTCTACCTTCAAGAAACCAATATCTTACTATAACAATCCAAAACTTTGAATTATATTTGCAGATTATATGTTACCATAATGAAAGCGTTAAGGATTGAAGCGACATCCTTTTGTGTAATGAAATAAAACAAAAGATATAGCGTAAAGCCTGACCGTAACGAAGAGGAGGAAACGCCCAAAATAAAAACGTAGAATGAAGAATATTAGAAACTTTTGTATTATTGCCCATATTGACCACGGAAAAAGTACGTTGGCCGACAGATTGTTAGGCGCTACTCAAACCGTTACTGCTCGTGAAGAAAAAGCACAGCTTTTAGACAATATGGATTTAGAACGTGAACGCGGTATTACTATTAAGAGTCACGCCATACAAATGAATTATAAACATAACGGAGAAGATTATATTTTAAACTTAATTGATACTCCAGGACACGTAGATTTTTCTTATGAAGTTTCTCGTTCTATTGCTGCTTGTGAAGGAGCTTTATTGATTGTAGATGCTGCTCAAAGTATACAAGCACAAACCATTTCTAATTTATATTTAGCATTAGAAAATGACTTGGAAATTATTCCGGTTTTAAATAAGGTTGATTTACCTAGTGCAAACCCTGAAGAAGTTAGTGATGATATTATTGATTTATTAGGTTGTAAACTAGAAGATATTATTCATGCCTCTGGTAAAACAGGTTTTGGAGTTGATAAAATTTTAGAAGCGATTATTGAAAAAGTTCCTGCTCCAAAAGGAAATCCTGAAGAACCCTTACAAGCCTTAATTTTTGACTCGCACTACAATCCCTTTAGAGGTATTGAAGTAATTTTTCGTGTTAAAAATGGTGAAATTAAAAAAGGGCAAAAAATTAAGTTCATGGCTACTGGCAATGAATATTTTGCTGATGAAGTAGGAACATTAAAATTAAATCAAGTTCCAAAAGATAAAATTTCTACTGGTGATGTTGGCTATTTAATTTCTGGTATAAAAGAAGCTAAAGAAGTAAAAGTTGGTGATACCATCACAGATGCGAAAACACCAACCACTAATATGATTACAGGTTTTGAAGACGTAAAACCAATGGTATTTGCTGGAATTTATCCGGTTGACACAGAAGATTTTGAAGATTTACGTGCTTCAATGGAAAAATTACAGCTGAATGATGCTTCATTGGTATTTACGGCTGAAAGTTCGGCTGCATTAGGATTTGGTTTTCGTTGTGGGTTCTTAGGAATGTTGCATATGGAAATTATCCAAGAGCGTTTAGAACGTGAATTTGACATGACTGTTATTACAACAGTTCCTAACGTTTCGTATCATGCTTTTACTAAAAAAGAACCAGATACGATTTTAATTGTAAACAATCCATCCGATTTACCTGAACCTTCTAAATTAGACAGAGTTGAAGAACCATATATCAAAGCAACTATTATTACAAAAGCTGATTTCGTAGGAAATGTAATGAGTTTATGTATTGAAAAACGTGGTGTAATCACTAATCAAACCTATTTAACTACAGAACGTGTTGAATTAAATTTTGACATGCCTTTAGCGGAAATTGTATTTGATTTTTATGATCGATTAAAAACAGTTTCAAAAGGATATGCTTCTTTTGATTATACACCTATAGGAATGCGTGAATCAAAATTAGTAAAACTTGATGTTTTATTAAACGCACAATCTGTTGATGCACTTTCAGCTTTAATTCACGAAAGTAATGCTTACTATATTGGTAAGAAAATGTGTGAAAAACTGAAAGAATTGATTCCAAGACAACAATTTGACATTCCAATTCAAGCAGCTATTGGAGCCAAAATTATTGCTCGTGAAACGATAAAAGCATTAAGAAAAGACGTAACTGCCAAATGTTATGGTGGAGATATTTCTCGTAAGCGTAAACTTTTAGAAAAACAGAAAAAAGGTAAAAAGCGAATGCGTCAAGTAGGAAATGTTGAAATTCCACAAGAAGCGTTTATGGCTGTTTTAAAATTAAACGATTAGATTAGATTACATGTAATAAATGTTAAAAAAGTTTAGATATTTCAAAATATCTAAACTTTTTTGCTTTATTATTCTACTTTATTTAGCAAAGTTTATTAATTTTAGTTAAATTGATTTTTCCTCCCAAAGAAATCACTATGAAAAAAATATATTATTTAATTCTATTATTATCTACTAGTTTATTTTCTCAAACAATTATTGTTGATGATACAAGAACTGCAGATAACCTTGTTGACGTATTAGTAACCGATCCTTGTGTAGAAACATCTAACATATCTTTTTCGTCTGGTCAATCTGTTGCTTATTTTAATCAGAACGGATCTATTTTCCCAATAACTGAAGGTGTAATAATTAGAAATGGTATTGCAGCAAATACTCAAGGAACCTACACCGGAACAAACTTAGGCACAACAGCAACTGGAGGTGGAACTGATGCTTTTTTACAAAATTTAAGCAACACAAATAGTGGTTCAACAGGAGCATTAGTCGATTTGGCTTATTTAGAATTTGAATTTACAACCTATTCAAATTCATTTAATTTTGATTTTGTATTTGCTTCAAATGAATATGGTGAGTTTCAATGTTTATCAAGAGACATTGTAGCATTTGAACTTACAAACATTAATACTGGAGTTATAACTAATATTGCTTTAGTACCTACTACTTCAAACCCAATATCTACAGCAACTATTAAGGACGAAATATATAATGCTTCTTGTAGCTCAACTAATCCAACGTATTTTGACGTATACAATGTAGCCAACCCTGCTGCATCAACATTGAATATGAGAGGTCATTCTATATCAATGAGTGGAAGCGCCAGTATAATACCACTTAATCCATATCGATTAAAATTAGTAATTGGAGATTATATTAGTACAAACTATGACTCTGCAATATTTATAAGTCCCTTAAATTTTACAAGAGATTTCTCTCTTGGAAATGACACTACCATTTGTACAGGAGATACTTTTCTATTAGACGCAACTATAGATAGTTCATATGATTATCAGTGGTTTTTAAATACTTTTCCAATATCTGGTGAAACCAACCCAACTTATACCGTAACTCAACCCGGAACGTATTATGTAGAAGTTACAAAAGGAGGTTGTGTCATTTCAGATGAAATTATTTTCAACTCATTAATGGTGAACAACCCGAGTGATTTGTCTACTTGTGATTCTGGAGGAGCTACAAACATTTATGATCTTACCATCAATAATGAATTTGCATTAGGAATTGACGATGTCATTTATGATGTATTTTATTTTGAGACAGCTGCTGACATTACATCAAATAACTTCATTCCTATTTCAGACTTAACGAATTATTCTGGTGCGGATGGACAGACTATTTATATTAAAATTTTAAACATAAATACAGGTAATTTTTGTGACGCAGTTTATTCATTTAACTTAACTGAAATTGCAAATATTATTGCAGGTTCTACTACTCCAGGTTCTACTTGTGAAAATCAATTAACTTATGATTTAAGCACTCACAATACCGAGGTAGAAAACGGCCAAACTGGAACAATCATAACATATTATAATAACCAAACAAATGCAATTGCCGGTACTGGTGCTATTGGAAATATTGGCACAATACCATCGGGATCAACTACATATACATTTTGGTTTAGAATTGAAGACGTAACCAATCCTAATTGTTTTGATGTAACTAGCGTGGTGGTTACAGTCTATCCATTACCATTAGTCGATACACTTACCAATATTCAAGAATGTCATTCTTATTTCTTACCAGTAATCACAAACGGAACCTATTATTTACTTTCTGGTGGACCAACTACTCCTGGTCAAATTCAATTTAATTCAGGCGATGAAATTGACCAAGGTGGTACTTATTATATTTTTTCAGGTCCAGATGCAAACGGTTGTACAAATGAAAGTAATTTTGAACTATATTTTGTAGATGAGTATGTTCCAATACTTGATAATTGTGGTGAATTTAGAGTTCCGAATCCACCTTATGGAATTGGGGCATTCTATACTGCTCTTGGTGGACCAAGCGGAACTGGAACATTAATTCCTACAGATACGCCTTTTATAAACAACACACAATCATCTATTGTTGAAACTATCTATTATTATGCAGAAGTTCCTACCGGGACTCCATGTAGAGATGAACGTTTCGATATTAACATTCACCCTATTCCGCTTGTAGATACACCAATCGATGAAACTCGATGCAATTCATATACATTACCTCCACTTACAAACGGCATGTATTATACTGGATCTGGAGGAACAGGAACAAATTATCCTGTTGGCCAAGTAATAAACACTTCAGAAACTATTTATGTTTATAACACCGCTCCATACATAGATGTGAACGGAAATCCTCAAGTTTGTGATGACCAAAATTCTTTTCAAGTAAATATAATTGACCCTAATATTTTTGGAAATATTTTTGCTTGTGAAACATACACTCTCCCTTTATTATCATTTGGCGGATATTTTGACGCTCCAAATGGTGGTGGAAACCCAATTAATCAAGCAGACCCAATAACTTCTTCTCAAGTCGTTTATTTTTACGCTAATGTTACTGACGCTTCAAATTGTGCTGAATTTTTAAATTATAATATTACAATTTACCCGCAAGTTCCAGTTGATACAATAGACGACGGCAACTATTGTGGTGAATATATTTTACCAACATTAACAAACGGAACTTATTATACCTTATCAGGAGGGCCAACTGTTCCTGGACAAAGTACGTTAAGCGCTGGAGGCATTATAAATTTAACAGGTGGAATTTCACCAGGAACTTATTATATATACAATGAAATAATTCACAATAATGCAGACGGAACAACAAGAACTTGTTTTAATGAAGATCCTTTCACAATTACAATTTCTCCTTTTCCCGACTTGTATCAGTATGCTTCTAGTAGACCAGAATGTAATCCTTACTTTTTAGCAACACCTGCAGTTGGAGCTTATTACACAGAACCTGATGGTCCAAACGGAACAGGCGTGCTTGTAGACCCAAATATTGAATTCACAACAACTGAAACTTTTTATTTCTATTATGAAGATAATGTAAGTGGCTGTAGAGTTGATAAAAGATTTCAAATTTTATTTAATGGAGTTAATTTACCTCCTATTGACGATATCGTTTCTTGTGATAGTGCAATGTTAGATGCAAACCTATTAAACCATCTTCCTCCAGAAGGAGCTCAATCCTTATATCATATAGAATTTCATTTAAATGATCCAACCGGACCAATTATTGATCCAAACACTTATGTATTTAATTCAACAAATACACCAACTCCTCAAACAATATGTTTATATGCTGTTAATGACGATGGGTTTTTAATTAATTGTCCAGATGAACAGTATTTTACTGTTTCTATATTAGAAACACCAGTATTGCCAAGCTATGCTGCATTAAACAATCAAAATTATTGTGGTGTATATACACTGCCAGCTTTACCAGTAATACCTGTTGTGACAACCGGAACATATACTGTAAATTATTATAGTCAATCTGGTGGAAACACAGCCAATATCATAAATCCTTCAAATTATACTTTTACAAATAATTCTACATCACCAGAAACGCATATTGTTTGGGTTTATGCCGAAACTACTATTGATGGAACTGTTATATGTTCTGATGAAGAAACGTTTCAATTCACCGTTTATCCATTATTAGACTTAACTATTGCTGGTGGTATTATTTGTGTTGATGCTAATGATCCAAGCGTAACCATATCGCCATTATTATTAGATTCTGGTTTAAATCCTGCTGATTTTACTGTAGAATGGTATTTAAACGGAAATCTAATGGGAACTGGCCCAACTTATCTTGCAACTACAGCAGGAACTTATAATGTAGTTACTATAAAAGTATTAGCCGACAATCCTCCAGATTGTAATTACAAACCTACCACTGTTTTAGTTGAGCAATCAAGCGCTGCAACTGCAACAGTAAGTGTTAGTGAACCATTTGATAATGTTGCAGTAATTACAATAAATATTGAGAATGGAATTGGTACATATATTTACCAATTAGACGACGGAGAATTTCAAACAAGTAATCAATTTACCAATGTTAGTTCAGGTGAACATATAATAACGGTAAGAGATATTTTTGGATATTGCGGTGATTTTATATTAAATGCTACAGTAATTAACTATCCTAGATATTTTACACCAAATGGTGATGCTACAAATGAAACATGGAACATATTTGACTTAGCAATTGACCATCCTGAATCAATAATATCAATTTTTGATAGGTATGGAAAATTAATCAAACAAATTTCGCCAACAGGAACTGGTTGGGACGGAACTTATATTGGTAAAAAACTTCCTTCAACCGATTATTGGTTCAATGTAAATTATATATATGAAGGGCAAGAAAAAATATTTAGAGCTCACTTCTCATTAATAAGATAAAAAAAAGACCGAGTTTTTACTCGGTCTTTTTTTTAACTATTTTTTAAATTGATGGCTTCTTGTTCTGTTAGAAATCTCCAATTTCCTCTTGGTAAATTTTTCTTTGTTAAACCTGCAAAAGTAACACGATCTAATTTAATTACATTGTATTTTAAATGTTCAAATATTTTACGGACTATCTTAACATTGGCAGTTTTCATCTTAATACCAATTTCACTTTTAGGCTGATCTTCTATATAAGTTACTTCTTCAACGTAAACTCTAAATTCGTCAATTGTTAAACCATTTGAAATTTTTTCCAAATCATCATACTTAAGATTTTTATCTAAAGTTACTTGATATAACTTAGATGATCTTTGATTTGGTGATGTAAATTTGGTAATAATATCAGTATCATTAGTAAATAACAACAAACCCGTTGTGGTTTTATCCATTCTTCCTACAGGCTGTAAGTTAGCTTTAGTAGCTCCTTTTACCAATTCCAACACATTTGAATCACCTCTATTCTCATCATTTACTGTTGAAAAATTCTTAGGCTTATTCAATAAAAGATATTCTTTCTTTTCAGGTGTAATGGTTGTTCCATCAAATTGAACCACATCGGTTAATTTCACTTTATAACCCATTTCGGTTACTGGAACTCCGTTTACCTTAACATTTCCGCTCTGAATATAAATATCCGCATCTCTACGGCTACACATCCCTGAATTGGCAATGTATTTATTTAATCTTATTTCATCTGGGTTTTTTGGCGCTTTTGGTGCTTTTGGTGCTTTTTGCTCCCCTGGTTTAGTCGCAAATTTTGATGCCGTTTTTCTTATCGGCGCATTTCCTCTAGAAGTACTTGGTTTTTTAGCTCCACCTTGTCTTGCTGAGGTTCCTTTTTTCTTACTGTTATCTCCTTGATGACGAGTCATTTCTTAATATATTTTTTGCAAAGATATAACTAATATGTGGATATCAATTTTTTTCCGTGCAACAAAACCTCAGGTTCTATTAAAACAATACAAAAAACGCCTGCTACAATAACTAATTTAATTAAAAAATGAAGTTTTAAAAAATCTTGTTTAGTTTTTGAATTCCAAAGTTTTAATAAGAAAAATATAAGAACTAAATAACTGATATAAAAATAAATATCCATATAGCCAACATCAAAAACATCTATTAAAAAGTAAACTGGAATAATCGTTAAAGCAGTTAAAATAGTAATAATATATTTTGCTCTTACTTCTCCATATAAAACTGGAATTGTTTTATAGTTTGATACTAAATCACCTTCGATATTTTCTAAATCTTTTACAAATTCTCTTATCAAAATCAGTAGGTATAAAAATGTAGCGTGAGCAAATACAACACTATAAAAATTCTTAAAATACATTAATACTCCAAAAAAAGGTAAAACGGCTAAAAGAGCAGCAACAAGGTTTCCAATAAAAGGGAACTTCTTTAACTTATGAGAATAATACCAAATAATAAAAATATAAGCAGAGAAAAACAAAATGGCTCTCCACGATATAAAACTGGCTAAAAAGGCAACAAATAAATTAATAGAAAAATAAACTTTTAGTTTAGTGTCTTGACTTACTAGTCTATCTATCATTGCTTTTCTAGGGCGATTAATTAAATCTTTTTTACTATCATAAAAATTATTAATAATATAACCTGAAGCAATGGTTAACGAAGATGCCATTACTATTAAAAACAACTTCACATCTAACAAAACATCAAGAGCCCGTCTGTCAGTTGCTAAAATAAATATTGCAGATAGATATTGTGCTAATGCAATAACCCAAATATTATAACCTCTAACAACAGAAAATAAACTGAAGATTTTAGTTATTAATAATTTAGCTTTTCTTGACAGCATTTAAAATTGGTAAACTACTTCTAATTTATAGTCTTTTAAAGATTCTTTTGCTTTATCGATATCTTGGGTGAAGCCTAAAATGTAACCTCCACCACCAGAACCACAAAGCTTAAGATAGTAATCGTTTGTATCAATGCCTTTTTGCCAAACTTGGTGAAATTGTTCTGGAATCATTGGTTTAAAATGACTTAAAACAACTTTAGATAGTTTTTTTGTATTTGCAAAAAGTGATTTAACATCTCCGTGTAGAAAGTTTTCCACACAATCATCAGTATATTTTATGAATTGAGATTTTAACATTTTACGGAACCCATTATCTTTCAAACTTTCCATAAAAAGAGTAACCATAGGTGCAGTTTCACCTACAATTCCTGAGTCTATTAAGAAAACAGCTCCTTTACCATCAACACTTTGAGAAGGAATTCCTGTTGGTTCAATATTATCTTTAGAATTAATTAAAATAGGTAAACTTAAATAACTGTTTAAAGGATCTAATCCAGAACTTTTACCATGGAAAAAAGATTCCATATTAGAAAAAATTGTTTTTAATTTCAATAATTTTTCTCTCGTTAGATTTTCTAAAACCGTGATTTTATCTGTTGCGTATTTATCATATATAGCAGCAACTAAAGCCCCACTACTTCCTACTCCATATCCTTGAGGAATACTAGAATCGAAATACATTCCGCTAGCAACATCGTTTTTCAAAGCAGCCAAATCAAAAGAAACCAATTCTGGTTTATCTTTTTGCATTTGACTTAAATAAGATGCAAATCGAAATAAACTTTCGTTAGACTTAATAGCTTCGTTTGAAGGGTTTTCAGAAACCTTTAGAGTTCCTTTGTAAAAATTATAAGGAATAGACAATCCTTTCGAATCTTCTATAATTCCGTATTCGCCAAAAAGTAATATTTTAGAATAAAATAAAGGGCCTTTCATATCTTTTAATTGATAATTAATAATGGACAATTAATAATTATTGTTTCTTTGAAGTATTTATTATACTGATAAGTAACTTTAATATTTCAATTATTTTTAATTTATTATTTTGAAAACACTCTTCTTTTAAAAAGCCTGTTTCAAACAGCAAATCTAACCAATATTCTGTTTCATTTGCTTCTTTAAGAGCAATTGATAGCTTATGAATAAAATCGGCTTTACTCTGTGCATGTTCTGCTTCACGAACATTTGCACCAATTGACGTACCTGAACGCAACAATTGTCTAGACAAAACAAACTCTTTTTTATCAGCCAAATCTTTATAAAGATATACAATTTCTTTAGCAAACTCAAAAGTTTTGTCTTTAATAACGTTTTTCTTCTCCATTATCAACTGTTAATTATTCATTATCAATTGACTTCCATTTCCAATTTGATCACAAATGTACTGCTCGTTTTGGCAATAGCCAACTAATTCATTGTTAATAAATTGCAAAACTTTATCTTTTACATTTTCTGGATACAAAACATGTACATTTGCACCTGCATCCAATGTAAAACAAACTGGAATTTGCGTTTCATTTCTAAAACTCCAAATTTTATTAATAATTTCTAAAGTATTTGGTTTCATTAAAATAAAATAAGGCATCGAAGCCATCATCATAGCATGTAAAGTCAAGGCTTCACTTTCTACAATTTTAATAAATTCTTCAATATCTCCAGATGATAAAATTGCTTTAATTTTTGACAAATTTGTGTGCGCTTGTTCAAATCTTTGCTCGGCAAATGGATGTCCGTACATTAAATTGTGACCCACTGTACTTGAAACTTGTTTTTCACCTTTATCTACTAATAAAATAGTGTCTTGGTAATTTTTAAAATTGGCATGTAAATTTTCAAATGGAACTCCGAATAAATCAGATGAATTTTCAGTTTCTGTATGTCTTCCCCAAATTACCACTTCGCCTTTTACACTTCTACACGCGCTTCCCGAACCTAATCTGGCTAAAAAAGAAGCTTTTTGATAAAAATAATCATCTGTCATTGTTGAATTTATTTCCTTTTCTAAACTCATTACATTCATTGCAATGGCAGCCATTCCAGAAGCAGAAGATGCAATTCCTGAACTGTGTGGAAACGTATTTTCAGTATCGATAACAAAATGATATTCTTTTATATAAGGACAATATTGTTCAATTCGTTGAAAGAATTTTAAAATTTTAGGTTTAAAATCTTCTTTAGGTTTGCCCTCAAAAAACAAATCGAATGTAATTTCAGAATTGTCTGTTTTCTTAGTTACAGCTAAAGATGTAATCGTTTTACAATTGTTCAACGTAAAACTGATAGAAGGATTTGCAGGAATTTGTTTCGCCTGTTCGCCATTTTGGCTCGAGTGATTTTCTTTCTTTCCCCAATATTTTACCAAAGCAATATTACTTGGTGCACTCCATTTAAAGTTTGCTTTTTCAACAGAAGAAAATTGAGTTGCAATAAAATCCTTTTCAGTTAACATAATTATTTATTTTAAGCAAAAATACCATTTTAGATGAATTAGTTTATTGGAATAATTGTTAATTTGCATCAAAATTAGCATTTCATGAACAAGTATTTAAAAATAGCGTATTTCGTAATTATCTGTTTGGCTGTTGGCTACTTATCTAGTTTAGTAACTAAATCTTCTATTGCTACTTGGTATCCAACATTAGAAAAACCTGTTTTTAATCCGCCAAATTGGGTTTTTGCACCTGTTTGGACGTTACTTTTTATCATGATGGGAGTTTCTGCGGGGTTAATTTGGGATAAAATTACTGAACAAAAAGAGTTAGTAAAAAAAGGATTGTTATTTTTTATTGTACAACTGGCTTTAAACGCATTATGGTCGTATTTATTTTTCGGACTTTGTAATTTATTATTAGCTTCAATTGAAATTGTAATTTTACTTTTAGTGATTTACGAAACGTATTTAGTTTTCAAGAAAATTGACAAAAAAGCTGCAATGTTATTAATTCCTTACATGGCTTGGGTAAGTTTTGCTACTATTTTAACCGTTAGTATTTTAGTGTTGAATTGGTAATACTGATTTATAATTAAGTTTTTAATGATGATTTTTCGTCCGTTCGACTGATTTTAGAAGAAAATTATATCGAGAACAAGAAAAATTTTATTAAAAACGGTTCTCGATACATTTTTTGTTCCGTTTTACTGCACAAAAAATACTCAAACTGACGTTTTAAATTGCTTCTGAAATAATAAAACCACCTGTCCACGCATTTTGAAAGTTAAAACCTCCGGTAATGGCATCAATATTTAATACTTCTCCCGCTAAATAAAGACTAGGCAACAACTTGCTTTCCATCGTTTTAAAGTTAATTTCTTTTAAATCAACTCCACCTGCAGTTACAAATTCTTCCTTAAAGGTACTTTTCCCATTTACCTGAAAAACTCCATTTGTCAATTGTTCCGCTAATTGATTAAGTTGTTTCTTAGATAAATCCGCCCATTTTGTTTCTTCAGAAATTCCTGAAGCCAAAACTAAACTTTCCCACAAACGATTTGGGAATTCGAAAGGCGATTTCTTAATGATTGTCTTTTTTGTATGTTCTTCTTTCAGGTTTTTCAAAACATCAACAGCTTCTTCCAAATCAATATCGTTTAACCAATTGACCAAAAGTGCAAATTGGTAATTTTTATCGGCTAATTCTCGTGCTCCCCAAGCTGAAAGCCTTAAAATTCCAGGTCCGCTCATTCCCCAATGCGTAATTAATAATGGTCCGCTTGCGCTTAATTTTGAACCTTTCACTTTTACCGAAGCAAAAGCAGATAAACCCATTAAATCTTTAATTCTAGGATCTTTAATGTTGAATGTAAACAACGATGGAACAGGCGGAATAATTGTATGACCAAGTTCGGAAAGCATTTCCCAAACTTTAGGATTACTTCCAGCTGAAATAATTAATTTTTTACATGCAAACGTCTCTTTATTGGTTTCTACTTTCCAAAATTCTTCGGTTTTAAACAAAGACTGAACACTTTGACCTGTTAAAACTTGAATGCCTAATTTATGAACATTATCCGTAAAACAATCGATAATAGTTTGCGAAGAATTAGATTCGGGAAACATTCTTCCGTCTTCTTCAATTTTTAATGGAACACCATGATTTTCAAACCATTCGATTGTATCTCCAGAACAAAACTGATGAAAGGGTCCGCGTAGTTCTTTTTCGCCACGAGGATAAAATTTAACTAAATCATTTGGTACAAAACAAGCATGCGTAACATTACATCTTCCGCCGCCAGAAATTCGAACTTTCGACAAAACTTCTTTACCACGTTCTAAAATAGCAACTTTTAAATGCTTGTTCTTTTCAGCAATATTTATAGCCGTAAAAAAACCAGCCGCACCACCACCTACAATTATTATATCAAAATCTGTGTTCATATTCTATCTGGAAAATCGGAAATAATTCCGTTTATTTTATACTTCTTAATTCGCTCAATATCTGCAACATCATTAACCGTCCAAGTATTGATTTCAAATCCTTTTTCGGTTGCCATTTTACAATTATCTTCCGTTAATAATGAAAAATGCGGATGAATAATATTGGTAGAAAATTCTTCCGCCCAATCCATAGCTTGTTCCACACTCGCTTGTGTTAAAACCGCTAATGGTACTTTTGAATTCAACTGACTTACTTTTAAAAGTTCGTCTCTTTGGAAACTTGAAACAATAAAATCTTCCATTTTCCAATTGTATTCTTGTATATATTTATCAATTATTTGCACTGCTGGCGTTGCAGTATCGTGCCCTTTTAATTCAATATTAACCTGACATTTTCTGTTTACCAAATTTAAAACTTCTTCTAATGTTGGAATTTCAAATTCGCTATCAACCTTTAGCTTTTTTAACTCTTCTAAAGAGAAATTATGAATTTCTCCGCTTCCATTAGTTATTCTATCTAAAGTAAAATCATGAAAGACCACTAATTCACCTGAAGCACAAACATGCACATCAAGCTCAATTCCATAAACATTTAAATCTAATGCTTTTTGAAAGGATGCTAATGTATTTTCACATACGTAGCCTTTTGCTCCGCGATGTCCAAAAGATTGAATCATTTTAATTAAATTATATTTACAAAGATATAATAGATTCTTTTGTATTCCGTTTAAATACAGAGAACACTTAAAAAAAGAAAGATGAAAAAGATAGTTTTAGGAATAATAGTTACTTTATTTATAATGTGCAGTCCTATTAAAACGGAAGTTAGAGACGATTTTAGAAGCAGTTCTAAACAAGAAACAAAAAATTTCTTGAAAGAAGTAAACGGAACTTCAAAGTCTAAAAGTGTATTGATTTTAACGAAAGGATACAAAGGTGAAAAGATAATGGCTACACAAGAAGGAAAAACAGTTTACTCTAAATATCCTATTACCAATCTGAAAACGCATTTAGCTGATTATTTTAGCTTTGACAACAACAAAACACTTATAATTAAAGATAACTTTTCTAAACAAGAAGTTATAATTGAACCTAAAAAGGCAGCAAAATACAAGTTCATTTATCTAAGAAAAGACTATGTAAAAGATGTTGCTACTTATAAAATAACATTTAGTAATACTTTGAGGGCTTTATAAAAAAAAGGAATTACAAAATAAAAAAGCCTCTAACTAAAATAGTTAGAGGCTTTTTCTGTGCGGGTAAAAGGACTCGAACCTTCACACCTTGCGGCACCAGATCCTAAGTCTGGCGTGTCTACCAATTTCACCATACCCGCTGATATGATTTTGAGATTGCAAATATATATAAATGTTCTTTATTATGAAATAATTATTCATTATTAAAAATAAAATTTATATTTTTATCAATCATTAACCCTTTTTTATGAAAAAAACCTACTATAACCTTAAAACAATTGCTTTAACTCTATTTTTATTATTAAGTTTCAGCATAAATTACAGTCAAACTAAAGAAGATGTTGCTAAAATCACATCGGAATATAACTTAAAAAAAGGAGAACTTCTTTATGAGAAAGTCAAAAAAAGAGAACAATTAGAAAAACTAAAGGCTATTGAATTTGCCAAAGCTAACAACTTACCCATTTTCAAAGAAAAGGAAGATGGCTCTTTTGAAGAACTAATGTATCTTTTACCTACGGGAGAACCAGTATATTACGCACTTGATAATGCGAATGCTGCAACATCAACTCGTGTAAACTTTCTACGTTCTGGTGGAGGTTTAGGGTTGAATCTAACGGGAACCGGAATGGTTCCGCGTATTTGGGATGGAGGACCTATTAACGCTACTCATCAAGAATATAACGGAAGAACCGTATTTGGGGATGGGCAAACTACAACAAATACAAATAGTTTTCACGCAATTCATGTTACCGGAACGATAATAGCCGCTGGAGTTGTTACAAATGCAAAAGGAATGGCTTATCAAGCTACTGCAAGAACTTTCGATTGGAATGATGATGAATCTGAAGCAATATCAGAAGCAATGAACGGAATGCTTTTATCAAATCATTCCTATGGAGTACCAGTGTCTTCTGTGTCTAGCACACCTTGGTACATTGGTGCTTACTCTCAAGAATCATATAACTGGGATGTAATTGCTTATAATTTTCCTTTTTATTTACCCGTTATGTCTGCAGGAAATGATGGCTCAAATGCCAATCCAAGTCCTACAACCACAGGTTACGATAAATTAAATGGTAATAAAACCGCAAAAAATATACTAACTGTTGCCAATGCCCAAGATGCAACAGTTAATGCAACAACTGGAGCTATTACAGCATTTGGAACAATCAACTCTTCTTCAAGTCAAGGACCTTCTGATGATAGAAGAATTAAACCAGATATTACTGGAAATGGAACATCATTATATTCGACAGGTAGTGGAAGTGGTACGGGAGGAGGAAATACTTCTTATGCATCATTAACTGGAACATCAATGGCAGCTCCAAATGTTACCGGTACTTTAACTTTAATACAACAACATTACAATAACGTCAATGGAAAGTTCATGAAGGCAGCAACCTTAAAAGGTTTAGCTTGTCATACTGCTACTGATAGAGGAAGAACTGGGCCGGATGCTCAATATGGTTGGGGATATTTAGATGCTAAAACTTCTGCTGAAACAATTACTAATAATGGTTTGACTTCATGGATTTCAGAAGAAACTCTAACTCAAGGGCAAACTTTCACTATGCAAGTCGTCGCTACAGGTGGAGGAACTCCTTTATTGGGTTCAATTACTTGGACTGATGTTCCCGATGCTTCAAAAATTAATAGTGGAACTCTTAATGAATCTACTCCAGACTTAACCAACGATTTAGACATTAGAATAACACAAGGAGCTAATACGTTTTACCCATGGAAACTGCAATCTAGCGCTACTGCAAATGCAACGAGAACTGGAGACAACGATGTTGATAATGTTGAAAGAATTAATATTGATGCACCAACTGCTGGAGCCGTATATACAATTACTGTTACTCATAAAGGAACTTTAGCTGATGGACCTCAAAAATTCGCATTAGTAGTAACCGGAATTACTTCTAATTTTACTTTTAAATCAATGGCAGACACTAAAACTGTCTGTTCTAACGTTGGGAGCACTGTTTACGATTTTTCACTAACTAAAATTGGAGGTGCAAACGTAAATTTATCAGCTCAAAATGTTCCTGCAGGAGCAAACGTTGTAATATCTCCAACTTCAATGAGTGCAAGTGGCTCATTTACAGTGACAGTTAATAATTTATCAGCTGTTAGTGCAGGCACATATGAAATTGATATTATTGGAGATAACGGAAGTGAAACTGAAACAAGAAAAGTAACTTTAACTGTGTTTCACGATAACTTCACAAGCTATTCTCAAACCACACTTTTACCAGCTGATGGAAGTTTAACAATATCAACTTCTCCAACATTTACTTGGACAGAAAACATTAATGCTGAAAGCTATAATTTACAAGTTTCAACAAGCCCAACATTTTCTTCAACTGTAATTAATACTACAACCACTTTAACATCTTATTCAGCTACAGGTTTAAATGCTGAAACTGTATATTATTGGAGAGTAATTCCTTCAAACAGATGTGCAACAGGAAATAGCTCATTAATTAAATCGTTCCAAACCGGAACAATAAATTGCTCTTACAGTTATACAAATGGCACAAACGTAGCGATAAGTAATGCTGCAGATAACTCAGGTATTGGTGCTGGTAACGGATGGAGTATTTCTACGATTAATGTTCCTGATTCATTTACAATTGGAGATACTAATATGGACTTACTTCTTAATCATACCTATATACAAGATATGACAATGTATCTTGAAGCACCAAGTGGAGATTACATCATATTAGCTGAAGAAGTTTGTGGAGATAATGATAATATTAATGCAAAATTCATAGATTCAGGAGTTGCTCCAAGTTGTGTTACTGGTCCACCTGCACTTATTGGTAATGTTCTACCTACTGAGCCATTAAGTAATTTCCAAAACTTAAATTCTAATGGAGATTGGTTATTGTATGTAAATGACCCTTATGCAGGAGATGACGGTATTATTGATAGTTGGACTTTGAATTTATGTGGGTTAAGCGCTATCGGGAATTTACCTTCATTATTAAACAATGGGATAACTGTTTTAAATAACTCAACACATAATATTACTAATACAGAAGTAAGCGCAACAACTTCAGCACAAACAGCTGCACAACAAACCTATACTATTGTTTCTGTACCTGGAATTGGAAATATTAGAAGAAATTCTACTATATTAAACGTAGGAAGTACATTTACTCAAGACGAAGTTAATAATGGAATAATCAACTATATAAATACTGAAGTAGCAGCCAACACAACTGCTTTTAAAGTTGACATTAAGAACTCAACAAATGGATGGCTTCCTAATCAAGTAATAAATATTAACATTGTTGAATGTGGCGACATTTCATCTACTTGGAATGGTTCTTCATGGTTAAATGGAACACCTAGTAAAGTAACAGCAGTTACTTTTGCAGGAAATTATAGTTCATCATCAGATATTGAAGCGTGTTCTGTAGTGGTTAATACTGGAGTTAATGTAACTTTTAATTCAGGAAATACATTAATTGTAAATGGAGCAGTTACTGTTAATGGAACAGGTTTGTTATCTATTGAAAACAATGCTGGTTTACGTCAGATTGATGATAGTGCTGTAAATTCCGGAAACATTATTGTAAAAAGAACTGCTACACCAACTATTCGTTTAGATTATACCGCTTGGTCTTCTCCAGTTACTGGGCAACAATTACAGGCATTTTCACCAAACACAGTATCAACACGTTTTTACCAATACTTATATACAGGTACAACAACGCCAACCGCTTATCAATCTGTTACTGCAACAACTAATTTCTTAGCCGGTAAAGGATATATGATTCGTGCTGCGGATAATGCATCGTCTACTGTTGCTTCAGCTTATAACGGACAGTTTACTGGTGTTCCAAATAATGGAATTATAAACCAAAATATGGGTCAAGGTTTTAATTTGTTAGGTAATCCTTATGCATCGCCAATAAGTGCTAACTCATTTTTAACGGCAAATTCAAGTGTTGGAACCTTGTACTTCTGGACCAATACAACTGCAGCTAGTGGAGGTGTTTATCCTCAAAATAACTTTGCTGCCTATACTTCTGGTACAGGAGGTGTTGCTGCTTTTGCAAGTGGAAAGGTTCCAAATGGAACCATTCAAACAGGTCAAGGTTTTTATTTAAGAAAAACAACTGCAGGTACAACCAATGCTATATTTAATAATGCCCAAAGAGTCAATGCCTCAGTAAGCACACAATTTTACAGAAATGCAGAAACAACTTCTGTAGAAACAGAGAAACATAGAATTTGGTTAAACCTTAACGATAATTCAAATGCTTATAATCAAATTTTAGTAGGTTATGTAGAAGGAGCAACTAATGGTGCTGAAAATAATTTTGATGGTTTATCTTTAGAAAGTAGTTCATCATCTATATATAGCATTATTAATGATGATAAATACGTTATTCAGGGTAAGACCTTACCTTTTACTGATGAAGATATTGTCCCTTTAGGCCTTAATGCTATAACTGCAGGATTATACAACATCTCTTTAGAAACAATTGACGGATTATTTACAACCCAAGATGTTTTTTTGAAAGATAAATACACAAACATAACTCACAACATCAAACAATCAGCATATCAGTTCTCAACTCAAGACGGAATATTTGATGATAGATTTGAATTGGTATATAGAGCAGGTGTTTTATCAAATGATGACTTTACAAACGATAATGATGTTTTAG